>CAZEGO010000013.1:0-18161 GCA_964511955.1 uncultured Planctomycetia bacterium
AACGCGGATGAGCAACAAATAGCCTCAACCGCGGCTTTTTCAGGCCAGGAAATAGACTATTCTCTCGAATTATCTGATACAGGTATCTATTATGTTCTCTTAAAAGATAGATACAGCACTTTTTGTTCGGATGAGGAATATAGAATGATTTTGAATTTAGTATCCGGCAGTGATCGCTATGAGCCTAACGGCGGTTTCAGTTACTCCAAAATTATCAGCGTCAGGGAAAACATCAAGGCCACTGTATTTCCATCCGGTGACGAAGATTATTTTCTTATAAAAACAGAAGAGAAGGGGATCTTATATATTAAAATGACAGATGTTCCCGATGGCCTGAGGCCTTCGTTGAAGATTTATGATGAATCCGGAAAAGTCATATCGCAGAAAGGAGGCTCTTCAGGCGAAAAAATTACCATTGAAGCTGAACTCCAAGAAATCGGTGATTATTATTTATTGATAAAAGACTGGTATTCAAGCTTCTCCTCTTTTGATACTTATTCTTTTAAGACATATTTTATAAGGACACTCGATGAGCACGAACCTAACAATAAAAAAGAACAGGCTTTGAATGTCGAATTCGGAAGAAAATATTTCTCCACTATATCTACAAAGGGAGATTCCGATTTTTTCAGAGTATCCGTTCCTGATTCGGGAAAAGTTATAATTTTCTTGAAAAATACACCGTCCAATATCAGACCTTATGTAAAACTCTACAAGGACTCCCGCGTAACGCCTATTGACTCGCTTGCCGGTTCTGCCGGCGATGATTTAACCTTGGAATTCAACACAGAAGAACCATCAAACTATTTAATAGAAGTAAGGGATAGGTATAACAGCGAGACTTCTTTTTTAAGATATGATTTTTCCGCACTTTATATACCGGATAACGAGTACACGCTCGGTGATTCAGCTATTTATACTAAAGATATATCTATGGGAAATCAAAGAAAAATACATATCAATATTCCCGGAATAAGCGATATTGGGAAATATTATTTGCAGGCTGTTCTGAAAACTTCAGATTTACAAAATGCCGCGCAGGCGGCGGAAAGGTTCTATATAAGCGACCTGGAGCTGCCTGTGGAGCCGGATCCTTCTCCGCAGATAGAAGTAGTGTGCTCAGAAGGGAATAATACTGTTTTCATAGCCGGTCAGGAAGCGCGTTTCAGATTTAGAGCCGAAAACAAAGGAACAGGAGGCGGAGATTGCAAGATTGATTTTAACTTCGGTGATATATACACAAATACCAAGTCAGAATTTTTAAAACCTGGTGACGAGAAGGAAATAACATATGAGTTTTTATTGCCCGTCGATATGGAAGAAAAAACCTATCAGGCAAAATATATCTTTAATAATGAAAAACATGTAATTGAGTTCCGGGTATCAGGAGTAAAAGCCGATATCTCGGCTTCGTTTGATGACAGCACTTTTACTCTTAACATTTTAAATACCGGGGCGTTGCAAAACATAGAATTTTTCGCGGAGGTTAAATGCGGAGATTTTTTTAAAAAGAAAACATTTATTTTGCCCGATAGAAAAGAGGTTAGCTTTAACATTTCTGATGTTACAGGCCAAAACAAGATTTATTACGGTATATATTTTTCTTCTGGAAAAGCTTTTTATCTTAATTCTTTCCCTTTAAATACGGAAGAAGGAGAGACGATTCCGATAAAAATAACGAAAGCAGTCTGCGATAAGAATAGTTATGAAGAAGGCGATACTATATCTATTTTTTGGGAAATAGATTCTGAAGAAGGTACGGACGCGACTCTTAAAGTTGATTTGGCTTACCCGCATTGTAGAGTGAATGAGATATTAAGGGAAAATATCAGTTTGGATGCGGGTAGCTCTATTTTAAATAAAGATATAAAGCCTGAGCTGACAGAATCGGGAGTTTATAGGATTATTTATAATTTTTTTAATGAAGATTCATGGGAGATAAAGGGCTCATTATTTTTTGACGCACAAGAAGAGATCTTAATTGAAATAAAACCGGATAAGAAAGAATACGCAAAAAAAGACGCTATTAAATTAATAGTTTCTTGTTTTTCAAGCTTTGAACTTAAGGGGGATTTAAGCGTTTTTCTAAACAATGAGGTGATCAAATCCAAGAATGTTAATTTCGACGGATTTAAAGAGTTCAGGTTCAATATAAATTCAATCGACTCAGGCCAATATTCTCTAAAGGCTGCGCTGTCTTATGACGGTAACACTTTTTCTTCATCTACGGAAACCTTTAAAGTCTTGTCCGAACCGGACGTAAATCATTCTCCTGTTTTACTTACAATAGGGGATAAACAAGTTAAAACCGGAGACATTTTGGAATTTTCAGTAGAAGCTCTTGATATAGATAATGATAATCTTATTTTTTCCGTAGAAGGATTGCCGGCGGGCGCTCATTTTAATCCCGAAAATAAAAAGTTCTCATGGAATCCTCAGGGCGGCCAGGAGGGAGAACATTTCGTAACGTTTAAAGTTAACGACGGTAAAGAAGCTGCTTTTGAGAGGATTAAAATAATGGTAAACTCATCTATATCAATACCTCTCGAGGCAAAAATTATCGCTGTTCCTGCTAAAGGCAAGGCCCCTCTGGAAGTGAATTTTAACTCTGATTTTGCCGGTAAATCGAATAACATCATTAAGTATGAATGGGATTTTGACGGCCAAGGAATTTATGATTTCGATTCATACGAATCGGGAGAAGCGTCTTTTGTGTATACGGGAGAAGGGAAGTTTAAGGCTGTTTTGAGGCTTACCGATGTTAGCAGTGATACCGAGTGCAGGCAAGCCATGATTACGGTCAACAAGAACAACGACGCACCGGAAGTCAGTCTCAACGTTTATCAGTCGGGCGTAACGGCTCCAACAAGGGTTTATTTTAAGGGATTTTCATCTTCCGATGTATGCAAATATGAGTGGGATTTCAATGGAGACGGTGTATTTGACGCCTGTTCTTCGGATTCAGGACAGATTGTAAAGACTTACGGAATGTCGGGTATTCATAACGCTGAATTCAAAGTTACCGGTAGCGATGGTTTAAGTTCTTCAGAGTTTGTAAAAATAGAAATAGAGGATCCCAACGTTTTAAAAATTGAGCCAATTATTTCTTCGTATGAAGGCACCGCTCCGATGGATATAAATTTTGACGCTTTAATTCATAAGCAGAACAACATACAGAAATACCAATGGGATTTTGAAGGAGACGGTATTTTTGATTATATTTCGTCAGATTCCCCGTCAGTTACTCATAAATATTATAAAGCCGGGGTGTATAATCCTGTTTTAAGAGTTGTGGATGATAAGAATGTTTCGGTTGAAAAGGGATGCGAGATAAAACTAAGCCGTTCCGTTTCTTATGAGACTATAAAAGGAAGACTTGTTTCTGAGGAGTCAAAAGGAAAAGTGCCGTTAGAAATAAAATTTTCATTTGAGTCGGATTACGATCTTACAAGTGCCGTTTATTACTGGGATTTTGACGGAGATAGTATATATGACTTAAAAACTGACAAACCTGTAGCCGATTATACTTATAATGAGCCCGGTGTTTATGCCGCCGGAGTAGATATAAAAATAATCGATAAATTTATAAAAACTCATAAAAAAATAATATATATTAAAGGCGGGGAGAAGAAAGATAAAATATCAGATAATAACCCTAGCCTGGCTCAAAAAAGACCTATTTTAAAAGATAAGAAAGATAAGATAAAACTTTCAGATAATACATCGCTTATTCTTCCCGCAGGTCTTCTGGATGCGGATGATACCGTAAACATAAGGAAACTGCGTAAAAATGAAATTCTTAACGAAATAATCTTTAAAGACAGAAATATTATTTCCGCGGGTGAATACAGAGAATATGAGTTCGACAGCCATAAAAGCTCGTTTAACAAAGAAATGATTATCATGATGCCTTACGCCGATGAAGACCAGGATGGTATAGTAGACGATCTAAATGTAAATGAGCTCACCCTTGATGTATATTGGTTTGATGAAAGCGCAAAGACGTGGAAAATAATGGCCGATACATTAATATTCCCGGCGGAAAATTTAGTTTCCGTCAGGACCAACCATTTTAGCCTTTTCGGTCTATTCGGTATAGGAGGAGAGGAAGTTGAGGATCCGACTGAAAACCCACAAGACAATTACGAAGATATAGCTTCGGGAAGGACAGCGGGAAACGCCTCCGGAGATTGTTTCATAGCCACAGCCGCATTTGGCAGCAGCATACATAGCGAAGTAAAAACTTTATGCTGTTTTCGCGATAAATGCCTGTCCAACTCGCCACAAGGCAGGATGTTAATAAAACTATACAAGAAATTCAGCCCGCCAATAGCAAAATGCATAAAACATAATCCTTTTCTGAAATTCATTATAAGATTTTACATAAGATTAGCCCTATTCTTCATCCGCTAAGTACACGATTCGACCTGGTCGGATTGTCGCACTGTTGGAATATTCGTGTTGACAAACTATATACCATATGGTATATTTTTAATGGTGATATTTTATGGATTATGGTATATTTTCTGTTCAAGAGCAGATTAAGTACATAATGGAAATGGGGCAGATGTCTCAGGCAGACATAGCCAGGAGCCTATCTATTGATTATAAGACTGTTAATAGATGGTTGAATGAAAACAGGGCTCCGCACAAAGGATACAGGGATAAGCTTTATGAGTTATTTGTTCAAAAAGTGGATTTATGCGAAATCATCCCGAAAGTAAGGAAAAAATATAAAAACCCTTTAAAGATAATCAGGGAAAATAAAAAGATATACGAAAAACTTTTGGTGTCTTTAACGTATAATTCCGATGCTATAGAGGGGAGCACTCTGAGCGAAAAAGAAACAGAGAAAATTATCATAAAGGGGAAGGTTTTGCCAAGAAAAAGTCAGGTAGAACAGCAGGAGGCCATAAATCATAAGATAGCCCTGGAGTTTGCCATTTCTAATTTAAAGAAGAATTTCAAAATCGATAAAGATTTTATACTGGAATTACACCGTATGGTAATGCACGGTATAAGGCAGGATGCCGGTAGCTTGAGAAAAACTAATGTAGGCATAAGAGGAGTGCCGAAAAAATTTCCCGACCATGAATTCCTAACCCAACTTTTTAAAGAATTTATCTTTGATGTAAACAGTTACGAAGGTGATATAATAAAAAAAGTGGCTATTAATCATTACGAGTTCGAGTACATGCATCCTTTTAGTGATGGCAACGGAAGGGTAGGGAGGCTTATATCCATGGCACAGTTATTATCAAAAGACTTTGCCCCGTGTATAATTCAGAATAAAAACAGGCAGAACTATTATTACGCGCTTCAGATGGGAGATATTAAAAGATTTGATAGGATATCTCAGTTTATCGCTGAAAGCGTAATGGAAGGATATTTATGCATATATTGATTTGCGACGAAAACCATAATGGTAAACGCGTGGATAACGTAGCCAATAAGGAGCTTGTGGCTTTGAAGCCCGACTGGGAGGTTTCTCGGAATATTGTTCAGAAGCTTATTGAGCAGGGCGGAGTGCTTCTTAACGGAGAAACTACCAAGCCGGGGCATAAAGTAAAGCTCGACGATAAGATAGAAATCGATATTGATAAGCTGGAGAAAGAATGTTTTTTGGATCATGACAGAAAGACTCCAAGGGCTGAGAAGGTCGAACTGGATATTGTCTACGAAGACGATGATATTATCGCTGTCAATAAACCCACGGGAATGGTAGTACATCCCGCCGCAGGTAATTACTCAGGTACTCTGGTAAACGCGCTTTTGAACTACAAAGGATTCCTTACCGATTTTAATAAACCTAAAGACACAAAAGACGAAAGGCATGTTTTACGCCCAGGCATAGTGCATCGTCTTGATAAAGATACTTCAGGTATAATGCTGGTAGCTAAAACAGGACCTGTTTTAAGGAATCTAGCCAAGCAGTTAAAAAATAGAACCATAACAAAAAAATATATAGCTGTAGTAAGAGGCGTTATAGATTTGGATGAAGGAGTGATAAAAGCACCCATAGCGCATGATAAGAAAAACTTCAAGAGAATGTGTGTGGATGAGGGAGAGGGCAAAGAATCCGTCACTTATTACAAGGTACTCAAGAGAAACAAAGAAAAGAATTACACGGTAGTGGAAGCAAGGCCCAAAACAGGCCGTACTCATCAGATACGCGTACACTTTTCACACATAGGCCATCCGGTCATGGGGGACACGGCATACAACGGTCCGGTGATAAAAGGCCTGACTCGCCAGGCATTACACGCCCAATCAATAATCTTCACCCACCCCACAAAAAACACCCAAATAGAGCTAACAGCCAATATCCCAAAAGACATATCTAATTTCATGCTTTAATACAGTGACCTTTGCTAGGTAGAAGATCCTGCCTGGTAAGATTGTCTACTTATTTTTAGGGTTTATAAGTAGAATATCCTGCCTGGCAGTAGAATATCCTGCCTGGCAGAATTGTCTACCTGGTTTTACCTGGATTTACTTTTAGTATAATAGGGTACTTCTGGGTATTGTGTGTGTAATTGTTTTTTATACAACATATTGAAAACGCTTACATTTATAGTAGTTTATAAAAAAATATCCACAATATATTGACATGCCTTTTTAGTAGTGCTATACTTGAACTAATTAAAACCGTACAAAAGAGTCGAAATTGGCTTTGATCATGAAGGCTTAAGAGAGTTGGAGGAGGGTCTTAAATTGGTGCGTTTTTATGGCTTGGCTCTTGATTTTCAGAGGAGGAGCTGAGGTTGACAAAAAAGGGCACAGATGGTATACTTTATTTAGAGACAATTAGGCGCAGTAGAAATCCCGTTGTAAAGGGTAAACCATTCGAAAGAGTGGGGCACAAAGCTTCAGAGCCTTCATTCGCGAGAGCGGATAAGGCAGTCAGCTGCCAGGGGAGAGACAGTTAATTTGAAGCTCATTCTTCGATTGGAGAATGAGTTTTTTTATTTTGTACTGAATGTGCCCTAAAAGGGCACAAAGGAACACGAGAACAAGCCCCGTACCACGTGGGGTACGGGACAAGGGAGGTGAGGGAAATGATAGAGAAGCTGGTAACATCCAAGACACGCGCCAATCTTCTTAAACATTTTCTCACTCATATAGATGATAGATATTATCTAAGAGAGCTAGAAAGGCTGTTGGATGAGTCTTTAAGTCCGATGAGAAGGCAGCTTTTGAAACTCGTGGAAATGAACATACTTTCGGTGGAGGATGAGGGCAATATCAAATATTATCGTTTGAACAAAAACTTTACCGGAATGAAAGAGCTCAGGAATCTGGTTTTAGGCAGGGAAGAAAAACCGAAAAGTGTCATTGCGAGCGAAGCGAAGCAATCTCATCAAGAATCAAGCGATAAGACTTTTTCTAAAGCGATTGTTACTGAGATTGCTTCCTCACCTGTGGTTCCTCGCAATGACAGAGCAGAGGGTTTGGTTCCTCGCAATGACAAACCAGAAAAAGTTTCTGTTTCCGCAAGACGTGTACGTACTGATCTTATCTTACTCAGTGTCATATCTCTTTTCGTTTTAGCCTCAGCAATTTTTATGGTTTATTCCAATTCAAAAAATATAAAAGAATTCGCGAACATAATGTCAGGCGAGCAGCAGAAGACAGCCGCCAAAAACTATAAACGGGCGGAAGCTACACGGCCCGATCAAATGACTAGCAGAAGCTGGAAACTAATCCCCGGAAGCGTGCCTGCTCTGGCGAGCGGAGAGGCAGGCGGAGGGGGTCAGGAGCTATAGAACCAGAGGCCGAGATTAAGCCTCGGGCTACTCGGGGCTTAATCTCAGTCTCTCAAAAAGGGAGGCTAAAATGATTACCAGAAAAATGACAAGGATTTTCAAAGGAAAACTTTTCTTGCACACAATGGTTCTTATATTTATCCTCGGGTTCCTGGCGGCCGCGCCGCCTGAGGCGGGCGCGGACATACCGCGCTATATAAATTACCAGGGCAAGCTCGTTGACGCTGAGGACAATCCTGTCACGGGCGAGGTCACTATCACTGTCAGGATCTATGACGCGCAGACGGACGGGGAGAAGCTCTGGGAAGAGGCGCAGACTATCACAGTGACCCGCGGTGTGTTCAGTATGCTGTTAGGGAGCGTAGAGTCTTTGGGCGAGCTGGATTTCAACACGGACTACTGGTATTCGGTCGAGATAGACTCTGACGGTGAGATGGAGCCCAGGCAGAGATTGGCCACGGTAGCTTACGCAATAAATGCCGATAAGCTGGATGGATATGACGCTACGGACTTTGTCATGGCCAACGGTGAAATAGCTATGGAGGGAAATTTTACGGTATCGAACGGTGTGATCACCGGAGGCGCCAACGAAGATGTCACTATAGACCCTACGGGCCTCGGCAATATTGTCATGAAGATAGATTCGACCTCCGGTGATTTTAAAGTGACGGATTCCACGGTGGATTGGTTGATTGTGGACAGCGAGACAGGTAACGTTACGGTAGCTAAAGACCTCACGGTAAACGGAACTATTTACGGCGATATAGCTTCTACGGGCGGGGACAGCACTTTCAGCAGTATAACCGTTACCGGCACTTCGGATTTAAGAGGCGCTGTGTCCAATTCCACGGGAGCTCTGACCATAGGCGACGCGCTTACACAGACGGGCTCCGATAATCAGGTGACTTTCGCGGGCAACGTGGACGCGAATAACGGTCTGGATGTTACGGGCGCTCTTACCGTTAGCGGAGCTACGACTCTGTCCAGCGCTCTCGATATGAATTCCAACATAGATCTCGACTATACCGGTACCTCAGCCGCTTTGGACGTAAATCAGCAGTCCACCGGTCCTGCGGCTCAGCTGTCCGGAGCCAGAGTCATAATAGGCGAGAGTGAGGCTTCTAATGCTTACGCCCTGTCTACCGGCGAGCTTTACGTACAGAACGACCTGGAAGTGGACGGGACTATCTACGGAGCTTTTACGGCTACGGGTACTACCACACTTACGGATGCCGAGATAGGGACTCTCACGGTAACGGGTAATTCAGATTTATCCGGTAATCTCGAGGTCGGCGGCAACGTAGACATTACGGGAAATTCCGCAGTCACCGGAAATTCTTCCGTAACCGGCAATCTAAACGTCACGGGAGACGCGAATTTCGCGGGGGGCAGTACTTACAAAGTCGATTCCGACGGTGACGCTGTATTTAAGACGATAACCACGTCAGAGACCAACGCGGCCACCACGGGTACAGTTATGAACGCTGTACTTCAGCCCACATATCAGGACGGCGGCACGGATTCGGATACCGTGGCGGTAGCCATGAATATAGCACCGACCGTAAACTATACCGCTGATTCCAAAACAGGTTCTTACACTGCACTGAAAATCTCCGCTACGGAAACCAGCCTTCCCGACGGCACGAATTATTTGATAGACGCCTATGCGGGGGAAGCCGACTCACAAAAATTCTACGTGGACAATTCCGGAAACACCATGATAGCCGGTACGCTCGACATGAACAACCAGAAGATAACGAATCTGGCCGCTCCTACCCTGGGCACCGATGCCGTAAACAAGACCTACGCGGATGCCATTACCCCGGCGACCGCCGGAGGATGGACGGACGAAGGCACCGGAGTTATTTTGCTTACGACTACCGATAATGTGGGAATAGGGACGGACTCCACGGATACATACAAACTGAACGTTTCAGGTTCTACTAACACCTCAAGTCTATACATAGGCGGTTCTCAGATTACATCCACACCCGCGGAACTGAACAGACTTGACGGTGTGGGGGCTACGGTAAACGCAGCGAATCTGACTACACTTACGGACACTTCCAATGCCGACGCCCTGCACGTACATACAGTCGCGTCTCTTACGGGTAACGCCGTAGCTTCGGTAGACGGCGTAATAAACGACGGGGGAGATATAGATTTGGTAGCAGGAGACAATATTACCATTACTCCGGATGACGGGGCAGATACTATTACTATAGCAGGGAGCGCCTCGGGCGATGAGACAGGTACGACCAATCTTACTTTTACACTGGATACTGATAATGCGGGCGCCGAAGTAGCCGACGGCGCGGGAGTCATACTGGAAGGCGGTAGCGGCACGGATGTTTCTTTGAAATATAGTACAGCTTCCGGGGATTTGGACCTTGCCGGTATAACCGGAGGATTTGACATTCCCTCAGGCACAGTATATAAAATCGACGGTACGCAAATTTCATCCGATAATTTATCGGATGTTGCCTCTATTGCTATGCTTGATGAGGCGGAAACCATAGCCGGCAACTGGGTAAATACAGCCAATCCATGGGCAGACAACGAAGTCGCTAATAATTTAACGATAAGCGGCGGCACCGTGGATAATTCCGTGATAGGAGGCGGTACGCCCGCGGAAGGTACTTTCACGACCCTTAACGTAAGTACGCTTTTAAATGTAGACGGAGAAATAGATATCGACTTGGATGCTACGGACGAAGAGATAGACATAGCGCATTCTTTTGCTACCACAGGTACACTCGATAAAGACACCATGGTCATCACCAGGACATTCGACGATGCCGCGGGTACGGACGTTCTCTCCGGAAACGTCATGAGTGTGGTAAATACAGCCACTCTGGACGACGGAGGCTCGGACGCCACAGCTGTTTTGGAGTTAGTGCAGGACGCTGATTCCACGGGCGCTATACTCTTGGGAAAACAGGGCGAGACGACGAATTTCACGATAGATAAAGACGGTCTTATATCTACGGCTTCGGTAAATTCCGCCTCAGTGGTCAATGATTCACTGGTTGCGGATGATTTGAACGTGAATGTAGTATCCTCTTTGGACGGCGTGGCTAATGACGGCGGAGATATAAATCTCGTGGAAGGCGCAAATATCACTATCACACCCGATGATGGCGCGAATACCATAACAATAGCGTCTTCTTATACCGATACTCAGCTTTCACAGGAAAGCGTGGAGGATTATATAGGCGGGATGGTGTCGGGCAATACAGAAACACTTATAAACGTTACTTACGCGGATAACGCAGACGCTGCCGGACAGCTGGATTTCGAGGTCACGGGCGTGCTCCAGACAGCTCCCACAGCTTCGCAGACAGCGACTGCCCAGGCAGCGGACGTGACGCCTTTAATCTTAAAAGGCGCGGGTTCTCAGTCAGCCGATTTATTCGACGTACAGGACTCTTCGGCTGATTCTCACTTTACTGTTGATTCCGACGGAGATATTCAGGTAGATACAAGCGGCGTTGCGGCCCTTGCGTCCATCACTCAGTCCGACGCCAGCGCTTCATTAGCCATAGCCACCGATACCACACAGCTCGGGGGAGGTGCCAGCGCCGACTCAGACGGTATTATAAAGCTGGGTATAAACGAAGGCGATTATCAGTATATCTGGTACGATACGGACGCGGGTACAGACTCCAACGGAGCATTTCTATTCTCGGACCAGGCGGTTATACCTACGGCATCTCCGGCATACTTAAACTTCGGAATGGATTTCGATTCCGATACGAAAAGATTTGATTCTTATTACGCGATAAAAGTGGATCCCGATCCGGATAATAATGCAGGAACAAGCGTACAGAAATTCAGCGTTGTTAATATCCCCAGCCCGGGCCCGGATTTTGCGGAATCAGAGGAGCCTTTATTTGATATATCCTCTGACGGTTCATTTAACATATACGATCCGACTGTGGGCGAAGCGGTATTTACCATCGAATCAGGCGGTAAACTCGCTCACGATTTCCGAAATAAAATAAAGAACGGTTCATTCGAGGCGTTTTCAGGCTTCGAGGATTTTGTAGCTTATGACCCTACTTACACAGAAGGTTATAATAATACTACCGACGGTTATAGAGGCGGTTGGGACAACTTCGCTCCCGATGAATGGAAATGGATTTCAGGAAAAGCGGTCCAGCATTCACCCTCGCTTTTTACAGACGCGGCTACGGGAACTTTTAATACAGACTTTTATTCCGGCAAAAGTGCCCTGGCTTTGAATGACGCCACACGCGATACGAATTACGCTTTTGGTTCGCCCGATGACGGAAGCGACGCGGCCATAAGGCAGAGAATAAGAGGGCTCGAGCCAAATACATGGTACAGCATAGGCGCGGCCATGATGTCGACCAACCCTACGACTACTACCGCTATCATGGATATTTCCGGGGATTACAGGCCGACAGCCAGTCTTACTGCCCAGATAAATGAAGGGGATACTCTCGATGGCAGCTCATCTTCGGTTATTACGGTGGATGATACTACCAATTTCCCCACAGGAGGGACCCTCAAGATAGGTTCGGAATTATTCGGTTATACCAGAAAAACAGCTACTAAATTTATAGGAGTTACGAGAGGGATAAATTCCACGACAGCCGCTACGCACACTACAGGCTCAGGCAACGTACAGCTCGTTTTCAGGCCTTTTATAGGCACCAGCACTTCGTTCGAGCTCAAAAAAGGAACTTTTAAGACTGATGATGTAGGTTCGGATGTGTTCGTATATCTTATCGGCCGTCAAACAGCCGCGGGATTGGATACGGAGTTCGCCAGGTTTGATGGTATCCAGATGGTTGAGGGAAAAGTTTTACCCAAATACGCCCCTTCTTCGATAGTGGATACAGGTGACCAGTCTATTTACGGTACACTGCGTCTCGGTCGTTCAGCCGACGGCAGAGGAGGTATATTGTCGGTTGACCAGTTCGTTCGTACGCGCGGCATAGATTTCTTTTCCGATGACCCGGGCGTCAGCGGAACAGCGGGAGGCGGAGGTTCGGTCGGTATGCCTTATAACGTAATAAACATGAGCGGAGCCGCTAATCCTGGCACAGTATTTATGGATAGCTATGGCTATTATATAGATTCTGTTTTAAGAAAATTCCAGGTCAAGATGATGGGGCCGTATGATTCGCCAAATGGAAATTTTCAATATCGCTACGCGAATTGTACCGATTCCATGAATGAGTGGGACGACGTGTCATGGGGAGAATGGACGGATTGGTATCCTCCGACAGGAATGGCCGTTACCGCGGATGAAATAGACCTGGCTTACGGTATAAAGATAAAATTCTCAGATGATACAGCCTGGGACGGAATAGCGGGGAACCCCGGATTTCGTGGCCAGGATACGTGGGAATTTAAAGCTTACGGTATGACCAATGAAGACCAGATGTACGATAGTTTTGATAAAGATGCCGCATACAAGTCCGGTGGCGCACGTATATATAAAGACCCTGAAACAGGAGAGCTTACGTTTGAGGATTCAAAAGCCGGTAAAGTCAGGCTTACCGATATTATAGGCCAGATGTCAGCGGCTTATATATCACCGCCTTCGAGAGATCCGAATAACCAGAGCACTATGATGATACAGCTCACAGGTGAGCTTAACAGCGCCGTATTCAGTGAACAGCAAAATTTCGAAGTCTGGCTGGAATGGGACGAGGATAACAATCCCACAAAATACGGCTGGTCTGTAATGTGGGATCAGTATTCATCCGGTACTTATGAATATTACGGAAACTGGGGGCAGGTCATTACACATGACGTCGAACTGGATTTAATATCAGATCAGAGTGTAGATACCGGGATAAATATAATTTTCCCGTCAGGCACTTATAATAACTATGAACGATGGACGTTTTTTGCCACTCCGGGCGGGGCCACGAATGTCGGAGCCCACGGGCATTCAAGCGCCGAGGACGGAGGGATTTTAACCGCACCCGGGACAAACAGTACGAATTTTGCTATAGGGCAAAATACAGACCCATCTATGTCCGATTTAAATCTCTACTTCGGAAGCGCTGCCATGAAGTATCTGAAATGGAACAGCTACAACAGCCGATTTGAGCTTTCGGATAGTTTCAATATATCAGGTGATGTTGATGTCTCAGGTACACTGACAGCCGGGAATCTCTCAGGGCCTACCTCTACAAGCGGTACTACCATGTCCACTTTTTCCGTGGACACAGATAGAGACACCGGTGCTACTGAACCCGAAGGAGGAGCCGGATATAAAATCAGAGGTGGCACGGGCGATGTTAATATCACTTATGACGCGACGGGCAATTATCTTAATATCTCAGGCCAGACAGGCGCTACGGACACTTTTACAGGTATCAACATACCTACAGGATTACATTACAAAATAGGCAACGTTAATTTAAATCCGGATCACATAGGCGCGGCTTATTCGAGCCATAGCCACGCGGCCGGAGATCTGCCGCTGGCAGCGGCCGGCCAGGCAGGTATAGTTCCGGCGACAGGTCTTATGGACAGCATGGTAAACGCCAATGCCGCTATCGCCGGCACAAAGATTTCCCCGAATTTCGGAGCGCAGAATCTTATTACCACAGGTAATGTCGGTATAGGTACAGGGTCTCCGACTTCCGGGCTTCATGTGGAAGCTAGCGGATGGGGGACTACACAGCCTCTGGTAAAAGCTTATAACCTTGATAGTACCGACTCAGAGTCAGTAGCCATGGTGATAAGAGGAGGAAATAATTCAAATAACGCTACAGCTTTTGACGTGCAGACAGTAGGCGGAAACAGCGGACTCGCTGTTACCGGAGCCGGGAATGTGGCTATAGGAGGGATTACCGGTCCGACTGCCAAGCTGGCAGTGAAAGGCGCGGACGCCGTATACGGCGGCGTAGCCACCGATATACAGAACAGCGGCGGAGTGAGTTTGTTAAACATAAGAAACGACGGAAGCGTGGGCATTGGCGACGGCGCGCCGAGCGCGAGATTGGAAATAATAAAACCTTCCGGCGGAGACATACTCAATATCAGTTCAGCTCAGGCGAACAACGGCGACTATATGACCATAGATAATGCCGGTAATGTCGGTATAGGCACGGCAGTGCCGACAGAGGATTTACACATAAGCGGCGGCGACATATTGCTTGACCGCGGCACCGAAACCAATAGCCTTACCAGAACTTTAACCATCGAAGGAGCGAGAGGGGCTTCAAGTACCGATGGTTTCTCGGTTATAGATTTTAAAAACTACGATATTCACACAACTTCCGCTTATACGGGCGCCAGGATAAGCGCTGTAAATTCAGGTGCCGAAGAAGGCCAGTTATTGTTTTTCGTCAATTCAGACGGCTCTGTTACGCCTGAAGGACAGTTAGCGGAAGTGATGAGGATAAATGCCCAGGGCAACATAGGTATCGGCACGGATAATCCCGTCGCGCTGCTTTCAGTGGGGAGCGCGGGACAGCTTAGCATAGACGCTTCCGGTAACCTTACCACATCAGGCCTTATAAACGACCAGACCATAGGCGCGACTTCCAGTTTCGCGGGAGTAAATGTCTCGGGACCTTTTACAGTAGGCGGCGGTTACGGTAGTACGGGCCTTTCGGTAGACGCCGACGGCAATCTCTCGTTAGACGGTAATATTTACCTTAAAGGAAGCGTATGGAGAGAAAACCTTCAGGAATTACTCGTTAAGAATAACACTATTACCTTAAACGACGGCGGCAGCGCGCAGGACGCATTCATAAAAATAAACAATACAGACGGCCGGATAAAGTGGAACAACACCACGGGCAAATGGCAGATAACCAACGACGGCACAAATTTCTACGACATAGCTAATCCTTACACAGCCGGTGACGGGCTGGATCTCGTGAACCAGCAGTTCAGTGTGGATGTGACTGATTTTATAGGTGCCGGGCTTTCGGAGGACGGTTCGAATAATTTGATTATATCGGCGGGAGCGGCTGGGAGTGGAATTGGGTATTCAGCGGGAGTTCTTTCGGCTAATGTCGATAACTCTACAATAGAGATATCTACAGATACTTTAAGGGTTAAAGACTCCGGTATAACCTCGGCCAAGATACTGAACGAGACCATAATAGACGCTGACGTAAGTACAAGCGCCGCTATAGCCGGTACGAAAATAACACCCGATTTCGGAAGTCAGCAGGTCATGACCACGGGCAATGTAGGTATAGGGACGGATTCTCCGCTTCATCAGTTAGACATACAGGATGCCGAAATCACTTCGGCCGGCACGGAAGATGTACTGGTTTCGATGGCCCAGACTTTAAACGATACAGTAAACGATGCCGGTACGCAGAACTACACGGCTTTAAAGATAGATCTCACCCAGACAGACACGACGGGTTGGGAAACCGTAAACCTTATGGATCTCAAAGCCGACGGCGCTTCCAAACTCAAAGTCGCCTCAAATGGTTTAGTGACGCTTTCCTCATCCAGGATAACAGGCGTGGCAGATCCGTCAGCGGCTCAGGACGCGGCTACAAAAGCGTATGTGGACAGCGCGATAGGTTCGGGAGGAGCCACGGGTTCGGGTGCTTTTACCAGTCTTACCGTAACGGGACAGTCCGACCTGCAGGGGGATGTCCTGAATACTACAGGAAATCTTACGCTTAATGACGCGGTGGATATTACGGGAAATCTTGCGGTAGATACGGATCTTTTATACGTTGATACAGCCACGGGAAACGTCGGTATAGGCACCGCGGCACCCGCGAACAAACTGCATGTATACGGAGGATACTTAAAAGTAGGGAATTCTTATTTTGGGTCTGCCACACAGAGCCAGGACAGTTATATTATTACGTCCGCTACGGACAGGAAAGGCTTAAGAATAGACGGGCGGTCCAATCAGACTGCCGATTTACAGACATGGAATATAGACGCAGGCGCAACCAATGTCGCTAAAGTCACTGCCTCAGGCGGAGCTTATTTCGCGGGCAATGTGGGTATAGGCACCGATAATCCCGACTCCTCACTGCGCGTGGTGGACGGAAGCATACAGATAGACAACAATAAATCTTATCTTACCAAGACCACTACAGACAGTGACTGGATGTTAATAAAAGGCGATACCGATAACAATACCAGGCTTACCACCGGTTTTGGGACGAATCTTGTCATTTACAACGGGCCACAGTCAACGGAGCTTGCCAGGGTAACCAACGCCGGCAACGTTGGTATAGGTACTGATTCACCCAGCGCCATGCTCAACGTACATAAAGTAACACCCGCGGCTGACGAAATTCTTTTCAGGGTAGGTACCGGAGCCGACGCCACTAAATTCTACGTGGATGAAGACGGAGACGTGGCTCTGGACGGTACTTTGGCGGCGAACTACGTAAACGCCGTTACTCAGATACAGGTAAACGGCTCACAGATAGATTCTACAGATTTATCTGATTATACGAACATAGGCATGCTGAGTGAGGCTGAGACCATAACATCAGACTGGGTCAATACAGCCCATCCATGGTCTGATGCGGAGGTAAGTGACACACTGACGATAGACGGCGCTTCTTCGATTTCAGACGCGGCTTTATCAGCCAATGTATCTCTATTGGGCCAGACCATAGAGTCATCCGAGATTACCAACTATACGATAGCGAACGTAGACGTATCCAATTCAGCGGCGATAGAAGGCACTAAAATATCTCCTGATTTCGGAAGCCAGACCGTAGTGACCACCGGTAATGTAGGCGTAGGAACGGCTACACCGGGGTATAAGCTCGATATCCTTGGCAACGCTAATATCCAAGACAGCGGTTATTTGAGACTTGCCAGGTCCGATGGATATAATTTTCAGATTACCAATACAAATGACAACAGAATGACGATTAAAAATTATAATCCGTCGAACGGTGTATTCACGGATAATATACTTACTATAGTCGGTTCAGGAGGCAATGTAGGTATAGGGACATACAATCCAGTTTCAAAACTGGATGTATTAGCGAATACTATTACGGAAGCCGGAGTCGATGATGTATTGTTAAATTTATCGCACACTTTGAATGATACAGTCGCGGCTCAAGGTACTCAGAATTACGCGGGTATAAAACTCGATCTCACCGAAACAGACAAAACAGGATGGGACACCGTGAATCTTATGGATTTACAGGTGGGAGGCGTAAGCCAGTTTTTGGTGGATGATTCAGGCAATGTTACGGCAGGCACCATAAACGGCCAGACCATAGGCGCGAACTCCGCTTTTGCCGACGTTACCGCGGATACTTTAGCTATAGGCGGAGGATACGGTTCGACAGGCCTCTCGGTAGACACTGACGGTAATCTCTCTTTAGACGGCAACATATACCTTAAAGGAAGCGTATGGAGAGAGAACCTTCAGGAACTGCTGGTCAAAAACAA
>CAZEGO010000014.1:0-3201 GCA_964511955.1 uncultured Planctomycetia bacterium
GAAACAAAAAAGATTATTCTCTTGACTTTTATCTTGATTATGGTTTTTTTGTTGATATAATGCTTTTTATGGATGTTCGTGCGCATGTTATTTGTGTCGGTAATGAAATTCTTATGGGGCACATAGAGAATACCAATGCGGGGTATATTTCCGGGAAACTCCTGTCTCTCGGCATAAAGACTCACAGGCACCTTTCTGTCCGGGATACCCACGATGAAATAACGACGAACATACGTGAATCCCTGAAAAGCGCGGATATTGTGGTGGTGTCGGGCGGTCTCGGCCCTACAGTAGACGACATAACAGTCGAATGCCTGGCAAAGGCTCTCGATAAAAAACTGATATTCAATCCTTCGGTCGCAAAACGCATAAAAACTCGCTTTAAAAAAAGAAATATCCGCATGCCCCGCGATAACATCCGCCAGGCTTACGTGCCTTCCGGCGCAAAGACCATACCGAATTATTTCGGCACAGCTCCCGGGCTGATTATAGAAAAGAACTATAAAACACTTATAACTTTACCGGGAGTCCCTTTTGAACTCCACGCTATGACGGAAAAAACGGTACTCCCTTATCTCAGAAAAAAAATCAGGTCAAAACAGATAATAAAAACCCGCCTGATTAAGACCACGGGGCTCACGGAATCCGCGGTGAACGAAAAGATAAAGGACATTCTTTCCCTGGGAGGAAATGTCGAAATGGGCATTTACCCTCGTCCCCGGGAAATATCCGTCAAGATTACCGTTAGCGGAAACTCAAAGCGCCGGGTCGACGAGACGATAAAAAAAATAGAAAACAGGATAAAGTCGCGGTTGGGTAATTACATATTCGGCTATGACGACGAAACTCTCGAACAAACAGTCGGGGTTTTACTAAAGAAAAAAAAGAAAACCCTGGCCCTCGCCGAATCCTGCACCGGCGGGCTTCTCGCGAGCAGGATTACGAATGTCCCCGGCAGTTCCGGTTACTTTATAAACGCCTTCGTCACTTATTCTAACGAATCCAAAAATAAATTCTTAAACATACCTTCAGGCATTATAAAAAAATACGGAGCGGTGTCCTTTAAAGTAGCGGGGCTTATGGCCGGAAATGCCAGAAAGTTAAGCGGTTCGGATTATGCGGTGGGTATAAGCGGAATAGCCGGCCCGGGCGGCGGGACAAAGAAAAAACCCGCCGGCCTTGTGTACATAGGTTTTGCTTCGGGACGCAAAAATTTATGCCGCAGATTCATTTTTTCAGGCCAGAGAGAGATTATAAAGGAAAAGGCTGCTCAAGCCGCTTTAAACATGATAAGGCTGAACCTCTAACTTTTTTATTTTTTATGATCAGATCGTTTATAGCCGTCGAGATAGACAGCGGGACAAAGAAGGAGATAACCCGGGTTGTCGCGGAATTTAAAAAATCCGAGGCTGACGTAAAATGGGTGACGGAAAATCAGATGCACCTGACCTTAAAGTTCCTGGGCAGTATCGACGAAATTAAAATCCCCGAGATTCAAAAATCCCTGAATACGGTATGCGCAAATAACGGGCGTTTTTCGATTTCCCTGGATGAAATAGGAGCTTTTCCGGGACTTAAACGCCCAAAGATACTGTGGGTAGGCCTGAATACCGGTGCGGAGAACCTGAAAAAAATTCACGCCGAAATCGAAACATGTCTTGAAAAAACAGGAATAGAAAAGGAAAACCGGGCGTACAGGCCTCATCTTACAATCGGACGAATAAGATCTTTTAAAAATTTTTCCTCACTATGTGGATTGCTGAAAAAAAAGAGTTTAAGCGGCCGGGTAATCGGAATAAAGAGGCTGATATTGTTCAGAAGCGACCTGAACGGCAGCCGGGCCGTCCACACAAAAGTGTCGGAACATTTTCTCGCATAGGCCGTCGCGCGGATTAAAATTTTATTTTCCGCTGTTTAATTTTATAATCAAAAAGCGGAGACGTTGTTGATGTAGTCAAGTTTTTTCAGGCTCCTGCCTGTCTCCGTGTTTCCGCGTAAAGGATAGGGTAAAAAAACTGTTTTTTTAAAAACATAGCCTGACTATATTAAGGACTATTACCGCGTAAACACCTGCAACCAAATCGTCAAGCATTACGAAAAAAGGTGATTTCATGGAGTCTATTTTTTTTATAGGCTGTATCTTGACTATATCAAAAAATCTGAATAATAAAAAACCGGCTATGACGGAAGCAATGGAATCCGAAACAAAAAACAAAACTAAAGACATTCCGATAAATTCGTCGATAACAACTTCTTTAGGGTCTTTCCTTTTGAAAATTTTCTTTATTCCCCGGAGAGCTAAGCATCCCAGGGCAAACAATATAATAATACTAGATGCGTAGCCTATCCAATATTTCCTCATAAGAAAGTACCATAAAACCGCGGCAAGACTTCCTGCTGTGCCCGGGGCAAAAGGAACGTACCCCAGATAGAAAACAGTCGCTATGATCCTGAAAAACCTGTCGACGGTCCTCATTTTTCCCCCATAAAAACATATTTGTTTTTAAACATATAGGAAATTCCGGAACTGAGGGTCATTATTACGGTGATAAGCATCAATACATAGACTCCGGTCTTATAATAATCAAGATATCTAAAAGTAAATCCGGAATCTCTTATTATGAGAAAGACCAGTATAGACAGGACCGCTACCGTCTGGGATACGGTCTTATGCTTTCCCGAAACCGAAGCCGAGAGTATTTTCTTTTGAGATAGCGCCAATATCCTTATGCCGGTAATCACAAGATCCCTTGCTATTATGACTATAATCATCCACGCCGGTATTATAGCCATCTCGACGAAAGCCACAAAAGCTCCGAGTATCAATATTTTATCCGCTATGGGATCCATTAATTTACCGAAATCCGTGGTAAGGTTGTATTTTCGCGCTATATAACCGTCGCAATAATCCGTAAGCGAAGCGACTATGAAAAGGGCAAAAGCCATAAACTTCGCCCCCGCCCCCTCTATATAAAGGCACATTATAAAAAAAACAGCCAATATCATCCTGGAAATCGTAAGTTTGTTAGGTAAATTCATAAAAAATAACCTTCATAACGCTATAATTGCACATTTCAGGTATTACCTGAAATGTGCAATTATAGCGTGTGTCCGACCAGATCGTATTCGTAGGTATCCGTGATTTTTACCCGGTAAAATTCGCCGATCTTAAGATTATCGCTTTTTACGTATACGGCGCCG
>CAZEGO010000014.1:3211-17300 GCA_964511955.1 uncultured Planctomycetia bacterium
CCACCTCCGGAGCGTCATATTCTGTCCTGCCTATATAATAATCGTTTTCTTTCTCGTCGACCAGAACTTTTATTGTGCGGCCGATAAATCTTCTGTTGATTTTTACGGATATATCCTGCTGCAGGGACATTATCTCTTCGAAACGTCTGTCTTTGTCTTTTTCATCGATCTGTCCTTTATAGTTATATGCCGCCGTTCCCTCTTCTCTCGAATATCTGAAAAGCCCCAGCCTCTCGAATTTCATTTCCCTGACAAAAGATTTGAGCTCCGCGAAATCCTTTTTCGACTCTCCGGGGAAACCGACTATAAAAGAAGTCCTTATCGCCGCGTCTGGTAAAATCTTCCTTACCTGTTCTATAAGGTTTATAATGTCTTTTTTCCCGATCTTGCGGCCCATAGCCTTTAATATCCTGTCGCTTATATGTTCCATGGGCAGGTCGATGTATCTGCACACACTGGAACTGTCTTTTATCGCATTCAACACGTCTCGCCCGGTATTCGCAGGGTGGCAGTAGAGCAGCCTTACCCACCTGTTTTCGGCAAGCGCGTCTGTCTTTTGCAGCAGGTCGGTCAATCTCCTCTTACCGTAAACGTCAATTCCGTATAAAGACGTGTCCTGACCCACTAATATTATCTCCTTCACGTTATTTTTTATTAATGAGCGCGCTTCGCTGACTATATCGGTAATTTTTTTGCTTTTATATGGGCCTTTAAGATAGGGTATTATACAGTAAGTACATCTGTTTTTACAGCCCTCTGATATTTTAAGGTAGGAATAATGCTTCGGCGTAAGCCCGTTAAGGCCTCTGCGGCCCGTAGAGGAACCTAAGTCCGACACGCCTCTGAATTCATCGACGTCCTTAAATTCTTTCTTCAATTCGGCTGGATATCGCTGTGAAAGACATCCCGCTATTATTATCCTTCTTACGTCGCCGTTTTTTTTGGCATCGATGACTTTAAGTATCGCGTCTATGGATTCTTTTTTGGCATCCTCTATAAAAGCGCACGTGTTAACCACGACAATATCCGAGCCCAAAACATCATCGGAAAACGCATACCCCTTATCGGCGAACTCGCTTATAATACGCTCGGAATCGACCAGATTCCTGGGACAACCTAAGCTTATAACAGAAACTGTTTTTTTCATAAAAAATAGGAGGATTAGCGCCTCCTTATTTTGGTGTGGAATTATTTTATCCTGTCCTATTATTTTATGCCGTCTTCGGTTATGACGACCGATTTTTTTTCACCCTTCTTACCCGGAAAACCCCTGTCTTCCCCGTTTATTTTGACGGACACGCCGCCGGCGTTTCCCACTTCAAACTCTATTTTGTCGTTGGCCGTCCAGCTGTCTTTTTCTCTCTTTTTTAATATTCCTCTGAACAAAAGACGGCCGTCCGACCTGACCTGGATCCAGGTATTATACCGGGCTTCGACCACGAGTTCCACACCTTCGGTCTTCGCGGGCTTTTCCACTTTTATTTTATCCGGCGCCTTTTTCTCTTCGGGCCCTGCCACGGCCGCCGTGGCTTTTTCTTTTTTAGCGGCATAATTTTTAACGAATTTTTTCATCTGACTTACTGAAAAAGCGGCAATCCATACCACGGCAACGGTCAAAACGACGAGGCCGGCATGTTTTCTGTATTTAGCGAAGCTAAGGCCCGTGGATTCCTCTCCTTTCAGCATGAGGACCTGCTTATCTTTCTTTTTGACCCCGCTCAGGAAATCTTTTATTTCTTTCTCTTCCGAAACACCTAAAAATCGCGCGTATGTCTTGACGAAAGTCCTGGCATAAAAAGCGGACGGTAGCTCATCCAGCCTTCCGTCTTCGAGAGCCGAAATTACTTTCGCGGGTATCCTGGTGCGTTCGGACACCTCGTCAACCAAAAGGTTTTTAGTTTCCCTTGTTTTTTTAAGTATCTGTCCGAAAAATTCAGACATCTTCAGTTTCCTTCGCCGGAAGTTTCTTCCTCGTCAGGCTTGTAATCGCTGACCAGTATTTCCCGCGTCTTACTCCCCCTGAAAGGTCCTACTATTCCTTCTTCTTCCATAGCGTCTATCAGTCTTGCGGCTCTCGTGTAACCGAGTCTGAGTCTCCTCTGGAGCATGGAGACCGAGGCCTGACCGGATTCGAGCACCATTCTCACGGCCTCGTCAAAATACTCGTCCTTTTCGAAATCTCCCCGTCCGGTTATGCCTTTTTTCTGCTGCTCAAGTATCTCGTCGTTGTAAAAAGGTTCTCTCTGCGCCTTTATCACCTCGACCACCTTTTCTATTTCGGCATCCGTAAGAAGCGTACCCTGCGCGCGGATCGGCTTGGGAGCCCCCGGCGGTAAAAACAGCATATCCCCTTTGCCCAAAAGTTTATCCGCTCCGTTCATGTCCAAAACCGTACGGGAATCGACTTTAGAGGCAACTTTAAAGGAGATCCTGGCCGGGAAATTCGCTTTTATAACACCCGTGACCACGTCCACCGAGGGCCGCTGCGTGGCAAGGACTATGTGTATACCCACGGCTCTTGAAAGCTGGGCGAGTCGCGTAATGGCGTTCTCGACATCCTGTTGAGCCACCATCATCAGATCGGCCAGTTCATCTATAACTACCACTATATAGGGTAATTTTTCGTCTGATTTTTTGTTATAAACGTCGATATTACGGGCGGCTATCTTCGCCAGAAGTTTATATCGGGATTCCATCTCTGATACCACCCACTCCAGTGCTCCCGCCGCTTTCTTTGAATCCGTTACTACCGGACACAGCAGATGAGGCAATCCGTTATAAATAGCCAATTCCACCATCTTAGGGTCTACCATTATAAACTTCAATTCGTCCGGTGTTGCGTTATATATCATACTGAGTATTAAAGAATTAACGCATACCGTTTTGCCCGACCCGGTTGTCCCGGCTATTAAAAGATGCGGCATTTCGCCGAGATCGGCTACTACGCTTTTACCCGATATACTCTTACCCAGGGCCATAGTAAGTTTCGAAGAAGATGAACGCTTCTGAAATTCGGACGATTCCAGGAGCTCTCTGAGACACACGAGCGTGGTACTTTGATTTGGCACCTCGATACCTACGGCGGACTTTCCCGGAATCGGCGCCACTATCCTTACCGTCGAAGCTTTCATCGTGAGAGCTATATCATCGCTCAACGCCGTTATCCTGTTCACCTTTACTCCGGGTGCCGGCTGTAATTCATAACGTGTAATGACCGGGCCTTTGGTTACATTAACCACTTTGGACTCTATATTGAAATCCCTCAGGGTATCCTCGAGAACCCTTGCGCTCGTTTCGATATCCTCCGTAAACATATTTTCCGAAGATTCGGGCGGCGAATTGAGTAAGTCCAGACCGGGCAGATTATAGTCGCCCACCACCCTGGGCTTTATTTTCACGGGTTTTTTGACAACAGGTTTAGGCGGGCGCTTGGGTAAAACAATCTTCGGACGCGCCGGTTCTTTTTCTTCGGACTTCTCATTAAACATATCTCCCTGCCCGCCCGCCGAAGCTTTAGGGTGGCAGGGCTTTTTGTCTCCTGCCTCTTGTCCCTTGCCTGCCTTGCCGGCAGGCAGGTCCCTTGTCGCCAACTTCACAGCCGGTTTCAGCCTGGGGCCAGGTTTCGGTTTATCCGGTTTAACCCCTGCCGACTTTTGTTTAGACAGCTTGCCCAAAAATCCCCAAGCTCTCGAAATCAAAAAAGAAAATAAAGGTATGACCAGAAATTCCGTAGCTACCAGCACCGCCAGAATACTCAAGGTCAGGGTTATTATGTACCCTCCGACCCTGCCGAAATAATCGACAATTATTCCCGAAAGAAAATAACCCAGCATTCCCCCTCTGTCCACCATTAAAACAGGGCTGTCTACGGCCGTAAGACTGAAAAAAGCGGCTGCGGAGCAAAAAAGGAGCAAAGTGCCTAGGGTCCTGGAAACGTGCCTCTCTTCCAGGCGTTCCGCCAATAACCCTATCCCCCAAATTATGAATAAAAAGGGTATTAAATATCCCGCGAAGCCGACTATTTTAAAAACAGACCATGCCAGGTAAGCGCCTACTACACCTATATAATTTCTGGCATAAAGATTGGGTTTTGATGTTTCAAAGCGTATGTCGTACGGTGAATAGGATATCAGGCCCGCGAAAAGAAGAAGAGCCATGAGGAACAGACTGAAGGCTATTATAATGTCTTTCTTGTCTCTTTTCATAAAATAACAAAAACCGTTAATCCCGCTATCAGACAATAAAAACCGAAAAGATAAAGCTTATCGCTGTAAAGCATCCTTAATAGTAATTTTAATGATAAAACACCGACTATACAAGCCGAAATCAGGCCTGCAATATGATTAATGGTAATCCCGGAAAAAATACCGTCTTTTGTCTCGAATATCACAGCTCCGATAGTAGCGGGGATCGAAAGAAGAAACGAAAAACCGGCTGCGGTCCTGGGCTCCAGACCGAGCATCAGCCCTGTCGATATGGTAGAACCGCTTCTGGAAATGCCCGGAATAGTCGCTACTCCCTGAGCCAGTCCTATAATGAATGCGCCGGGCGCGGAAAGAGCTTTCTTTTTTGAAGAAATCAGCTTGCCTGAAAATAGCCAGATACCGGTAACCACAAGCATAACGGCCACGGATTTCGGATCGCTAAAAAAAGGTGTTATCCTGTCCGAAAACAAAAAAACGAATAATCCCGTCACAAAACTACCCAGCACGACATATAGGCCTATTCTTTTCCTTGAAGTAAAGGCACTCAGTATATCCTTCCAGAATACTAAAAAAACCGCGAGGAGAGTGCCTATGTGAAGGAAAACGTCAAAAGCTATACCCGGCGTCGTGAAATCCATAAACTTATGAAGCAATACAAGATGGCCCGAGCTTGAAACAGGAAGAAACTCCGTTATTCCCTGAACGAACCCTGATATAATGGCCTGAAAAAAACTCATTCCTTTGCCTGTTTAATGCTGAGATTGAGCCTTTTCATATCGTCGATTTTTATAAGTTTGACTTTTACCTTGTCTCCGACTTTAACGACTTCCTCGGGATTTTTTACGAATTTATCAGCCAGTTCGGAAACATGTATAAGCCCTTCTTTGCCGGGAAGTATTTCGCAGAATGCCCCGAAATTCATAAGCCTGGTTATGGTCCCCTCGAATACCGAACCTATCTCTATATCCCCGGTAATACCTTTTACTATGGACTTGGCTTTTTTTATGGCTTCCCCGTTATTCGAGGAGATAGATACCTTGCCGCTGTCATCCACTTCGATAGTGGCTCCCGTTTCCTTTATTATGCGCTTAATAATTTTTCCTCCCGGGCCTATCAAATCGCCTATCTTTTCCTTATCGATGTTTACGCTTACTATCTTAGGCGCGTATTGGGAGAGATTTTTTCGCGGGGCCGCGATAGATTCGGTTATTTTCTTTAATATCATTATCCTGGCCGTTTTGGCCTGGGCCATTATCTTCTCTATAAGACCCGCGTCAATGCCGTCTGTCTTAAGATCCATTTGTATAGCTGTAATGCCCGCGTCCGTGCCCGTGACTTTAAAATCCATGTCACCCAAATGGTCTTCCAGTCCCGCTATATCCGTCAGGATCGCCGCCTCGTCTCCTTCTTTTACCAATCCCATGGCTATTCCGGAAACCGGCTTTTTAATAGGAACCCCGGCGTCCATCAGACATAATGTACCCGCGCATACCGTGGCCATACTGCTTGAGCCGTTGGATTCGAGTATATCCGAAACTACCCTTACGGTGTAAGGAAATTCTTCACCCGAGGGCATAACGGCTTTGAGAGCTCTTTCCGCCAAAGCGCCGTGACCTATTTCCCTGCGTCCCGGGCCCCTTGCCGGCCTTACCTCTCCAACGCTGAATGGAGGAAAATTATAGTGAAGCATAAAAGTTTTAAACTTTTCTCCTTCGAGAGCGTCCAGACGCTGCTCGTCCTGACTGGTTCCGAGAGTAGCCGTGGACAGGCTCTGCGTCTGCCCCCTGGTAAAAAGGCCGGAACCGTGTGTCCTCGGTAAAAAACCCACCTCGCAGCTTATATCCCTTATCTCCTCGTAACTCCTCCCGTCTATCCTTTTCTTTTTATCCAGTATAAAGCGCCTTACTTCCTCCTTCTCAACTCTCATTAAAGCGGTCTTTATATCCGTTTCCTCTATCGACTCGTCTTCGGATTTCAATTTGGAAATTATATCCCCGGACAATATATCGAAAGTTTCCTGTCTGTGTTCTTTTTGCGATTCGGTATTAATCCTCTGAAGTTCCGAAACCGCCAGGCCTTTTACCTTTTCATAAAGTTTTTCCTGAACGGTTTTTAATTCCGGAGTAATTTTCCCGGCGCCGCATTCTTTCCTCATTTCCTCCTGCATCTCGATTGCCTGCCTTATGTACTGCTGAGCAAACTTTATGGCTTCCAGCATCTTCTCCTCCGATACCTCGGAAGCGCCGCCTTCCAGCATTATCAACCTGTCTTTCAGGCCCACCGCCACTAAGTTTAATTCGCCGGCCTCAAGCTCACTGAAAGTCGGGTTCGCGACAAATTCCCCGTTAATTATTCCCACTTTTACCGCGCCTATCGGGCCCGCGAACGGTATATCGGATATTGTTAAGGCCGCAGAAGCTCCGATGATAGCCGGTATGTCGGAATCATTTTCGCCGTCGCTCGACAGGACTATCGTAAAAATCTGAACGTCATTCATGAAACCTTTGGGAAACAAAGGGCGTATCGGCCTGTCTATAAGCCTGGATGTCAGTATTTCCTTTTCGGTGGGCCTTCCTTCGCGTTTAAAATAACCACCCGGGATTTTGCCCGCCGCGTAAGTTTTTTCCTTATACTCAACGGTCAACGGAAAAAAATCTATGCCCTCGCGGATTTTTTTTGAACAGGTCGCGGTGGCCAGGACCACGGTACCTCCGTATGTCACGCAGACGGATCCGTTTGCCTGTTTGGCCATTTTGCCGGTCTCTATCGTTAAATTCGTGTTGCCGATCTTTGTTTCTTTCTTCATTTCGTTACGCCTTTCCTTTTTAGCTTTCAGCCATCAGCTTTCGGCTGTCAGCAAAAAAACTGACAGCCGAAAGCTGAGCGCTGAAAGCTTGTTATGTCATTAAACAAAAAACGGACTTACTGACCCTTCGCGTTCACGCGTTTAAGCTTGGTAAAAAATCCGGGCCGATAAATCCGCCTTTTGTTACTTTTTTAAATTTAATTTTTCTACAAGTTCCCTGTATTTTTCAGAGTTTTCCCTTTTCAGATACTCCAGGAGACTTTTTCTCTTGCTGACCAGGCGAAGCAGCCCCACTCTGGAATTATAATCTTTTTGATGAGCCCTGAAATGCTCCGTAAGATTATTAATTCTCTCAGTAAGCAAAGCTATCTGTACTCCGCACGAACCGGTATCTTTTTCATGCTCCGAAAAGTTATTTATGAGTTCTTGTTTTCTGTCTTTTACGGCTGTCACTTCTTTCACCTCCATTGCAAAGAATTATACTATCTTTTATTTTTTCGGTCAAGAAAAAAACTAATAAATAACTCCATAATTTTATTTCGTATGCCGCTATAAAAGGAAAGTGTTTTAATATTCCCAACGGGGTATCATTTTTAAACATACATCTGTATCTGTTGCGTACACACATTTTTTTATAAGCAGCGGGTATGCAGTGAAACACTCTTCTGTTTTTCTTTCGGTCGCTTAATAAAGTGCCTCCTCTTTTATGGTAAGCTACGGCTCCGGGAGTATAATAAGCTTTCCATCCCTTTTTTTGTGCCCTCCAGCATATGTCAAGATCCTCGTAATACATTCCGAACGACTTATCGAAATATCCGTTATCGTCTTTTACGTCCTCGAGCAACTCTCTTTTAAAAAAAGCGCACGCGCCGCTTACCCCGAATACATAACCTTCCTTGTCTAACTGCCCGGTGTCTTTTTCTCCGTAGCCCCTCTCGATCGGTTTTCGGTTCCTGCCGGGAAATAATCCCGTTGAATCGATCGTAGAACAGTCGTCCCTGAGAATTTTACCGCTGATCATACCGATTCTCTTATCGATATTCACTTTCGAGAGAGCCGCCGAGAGATAATCGCTCCCGAGCCGGACGTCGTTATTTACGCATAGTATGTACTCCCCCAGGGATGACTCTATCCCCCGGTTACAGGCAGCGCAAAAAAATTCGTTAACAGGATTGGTTATAAGCTTTACGCCGGGGTATGATTTTCCCACAAGCTCACGGCTCCCGTCGGTTGAAGCGTTATCGACGACTATAATCTCGATACCTTCATAATCCTGCTTCACAACCGAATCCAGGCAGTCCCTCAAAAACTCTTTTTTGTTGTAATTAACGGTAATAATTGATATCATAAATTAGATTATATCATGGAAAATAGAAAACCAAAAACACTATCGCCGTTTGTTTTTAACTTTTTTCTGGTTTTAATCTTCTTACGGCCCCTGTTCTCGGGCCTGGCCTATCCGGGGTTTGAGTTATTATACGAGTCTTTACTGGTTTACCTTTTCATCGTGGCGGCGCTGATCGATAAAAGACCGTTTATATCGACAGCTTTCACAAAAAGTATCCTTGTGTTGATTGCTGCGTATCTGCTTTCATCCTTCATATCATCGATAAATTTAAAAAACTCTTTACTCGAATCCCTGAAATTAATAACTTATTTCTTCCTTTTTATGCTCGTGTCCAAATGCTCCGGGACGCAAAGAGTTAAACTGGTAAAGACTGTGGTCTTCGCCGCGGCACTCATAAGCGTCTACTCTATATACCAGTATTTTTTCGGTTATAAGAATACCGTAGAGTACCTTGAGAGAATAGGCAGTAACCTGCTTATTACATCGTCTTACGCCAAAGACATATTTCTCGGCAAACGCGCGATAGGCACGTTTCCGTCGCCTACCCTTCTGGGAGGATATCTGGGCGTAGTGTTTTTTCTTTCCATCTCCGCCGGAAGAGACATTATCCTGCAGAAAAAATTTTTCATCCTGTCTTTTATCCTGCTAACGGCCCTTATTCTAACAAAATCCATGGGTTGCTGGGTAGCTGTCATCGCTTCTATCGTGCTCCTGCTGCCGCGTTCGCTGGAATATTTAAGGAAAAAGAAATTCCGCCTTATAACTTTTATACTGTTGATGATGTTGGCCCTCGCATTCATCATAATCACGCGGTGGGAACGCCTCATGGACATGGAAAACCCTCAAAACTCGCTCACGCAAAGAATAAACTACTGGAAAACAGCGGCGCTGATTATTAAGGATCATTTTATCTGGGGCGTAGGGCCGGGTAACTTCCAGGAAGTCTTTTTGGATTATAAAACAGGTTTGAGCACGGATACGCGCTACGCCCATAACGCTTTCCTGCATACCTGGGCTGAGGCGGGAATATTCGCCTTCGCGGCCCTTATATCCGTAATTTTTATTTTCCTGAAAAAATGCCGTTCACGGAAAGAAAAGGTATTTATATTTCTGGCCGGGACCTTTTTTATACTGCATAATATCATCGATAATTCTTACTTTATCCCTCAGGTTGGTTTTCTGTGGTGGGTTCTCCTGGGACTAAGCGTAAGCAGAGATTAGCGAAGCACGTCCCGGATTTCTATTTTTTCTTCCATAATAAACTCCCCGGCCTCCGCAGGCACGCCGTCAAGGGACAGGTACACACATCGTGAATTATGATAATAGTTAGTGTTTGACACGCCCATGGATAAACCCGCGTTCTCGGAGCTGAAGGATAGATCCGGTAATGTTTCCATTTTTTCGGGTTTAATAGTTATTTTATTTTTTTCGTAATAACCCGTATCCATTCTTTTGAAAAAATTTGACTCCGAATCTTCGGTTATATCCGTAAATACGCCTGAAGATCCTTCCCTCTCCCATCTCTTATATTCCACCGGAACAAGGTTATTCATGTACCACCCCTGCAAACTGAAATCTTCCGCGGACTCCATGCTTGCTTTGATTTTAACCGCATTGCCTTCGGGTAAAACCATAATAGTCTGCTTAACCCCCTCATCGGGCCACTTAAGAGCCACCAGGAGTCTATCCTCATATTTCTTATATCCGAATATGGCGTCTTTATATTTATACGTCTTGCCGTTATGGACAAATTCGGCGGCTATGCCGTAGTCGGAAGTTATTTCCCTGTCCTTATAGAATATCCTTATGAATCCGTCTTTTGTCTTTACGGTTAGGTTGCCTCTGCTCAGCTCCGGGCCTTCGCCCGGAAAGAGATATGAGTTTATCACCGTACCGTCGTTTAATGTGATAGTGTCCTTTACGAGGTCGTCGAGTCTTTTATCGGGTAGTATCCGGATACTCAGGTCAAGGATGCGGACAGGCGTAGCAGGCTTTAATAATATTTTTTCTTTCGTATCCACATAAAGATTATGATATTTTGTCTCTTTGGAGGAGTTAGCTATGTTGATACGTGAAGATATCCCCGTATCGTATGAATCGTATAAAACAGCGGGCATATGTTCCGTATTCTCTATACCTGCTATATTGGCTCTGTCGTAGTCAGGATCCAATATATAGCCTTCGGGATATTCCGGGGATATGAATCTTCCGCTTTTTGAGACTCTTCTCCACCGCTTATAACCCGGTGAAAGCCGGCTTCGCATATAATAATCATCCAGCATAATCTCGTTCTCTGACTCAATGTCGCTTTTTATTCTTACCCTGTTTTTATTCTCGATCCCGACTCTCATCCGCTGTTTCAAACCCGCCTCGGGCCATTTTAACGCTATGATCAGCTTATCATCGTACTCTTTATATCCGAATATGGCGTCTTTATATTTATACGTCTTGCCGTTATGGACAAATTCGGCGGCTATGCCGTAGTCGGAAGTTATTTCCCTGTCCTTATAGAATATCCTTATGAATCCGTCTTTTGTCTTTACGGTTAGGTTGCCTCTGCTCAGCTCCGGGCCTTCGCCCGGAAAGAGATATGAGTTTATCACCGTACCGTCGTTTAATGTGATAGTGTCCTTTACGAGGTCGTCGAGTCTTTGAAAGTGAAGAATTTTTATGTTGAGATCAAAGATTTGCTTATGGATACCTGTTTTAAGGATCGTTTCTGATTGTGTTTCTGCTAATATTGTATGAGCTTTTCTGTTTTTGTCGGCGTTTAATATGCTCAGTCTGCAAGGAAGAGGCGTTCCGCGGGCGTCAATTAACAACCCCGGTAAGTTTTTCTTTTTGTTTAAATTTATCCCCGCTATGTTAGGTCCTGTATACGTAACATCCAGGGGTTTTCCGTTTTCAATCTGTTCATTAGTCTTGAATTCACCGGCCATGCCCACGCGCTCCCATCTTTCATAACCGCTGTTTAGCAGAATATTAGTGCCGTACGAATTTACTTTGGACGGCTTATCGGATATGATGCCGCTTTTAATTTTTACACTGTTCTCCGCGGGAATAACCGTGACTGTCCGAGCCAGTCCCGCCTCTTTCCATTTAGAAACTATAAACAACTTGTCTTCCTTTTCTTTATACCCGGGTATAGCATCCTCGTGTTTAAAGGTCTTTCTGTCTACGACTAATTCCGATGTTATACCTGAGGAACCCGTAATCTCAACGTCTTTATAGAAAAGTCTGATCCCTCCGTGGCGCGCCTTTATCGTTATATCTCCTCTGGTAAGCCGGGGGTGTTTCACCGGAAACAGACTTAAATTTATTGATTCACCGTCGCTTAAGACAAGAGTATCGGCTTTAATGTCTTCAAGAAGCTTATCGTCGAACGCGTTTATATTAAAATCGAATATCAGTTTAAACCTGTCGTTGAGGTCTAAATCCGCAGCCCGGTCCATTCTGATATAATTATAAAGCATGTGGTATCCGTCCCTGTTTACCACGTTAAGGCTGACCTTTTCCTTTCTTTGATTGAGAAAAAAAATCGTCGCGGGAACCCCCTCTCCCTTTAAGCCTATAATACCCGGGCCCTGATACTCCCGATCCAATATCGTGTCACGCAAAACGTAAGCGTTATAAAAACTCCCCTTCAAAAAAGGCCTTTGCCATTCCGCATACCCGGCCGAAAGAGGAAAATGCAGGACACTTTTGTCATAAGTTGTTTTTTCTTTTCTGACGCGAGCGTAAACCTGTATGTTTAAATCGTCTTCTTCTCCGGAGGTTATTTTTATTTCCTGCTCGAGGTCGGTTGCAGGATATGACAGGTCGACTTTGATTCCTTTCTCAAAAAAAGTATACCCGGCTACCGCTCCGCCAAAATCATATTCGGAGCGCCTGCCTAAAAAAACGGAAGACATGCCCGGAAAAGAAGTGATCTCCTTTTCTTTATAAAAAATTCTTACGTAACCGCCCAACAAGGACAAAGAAAAATCGCCAAGCTTGGTCTCGCTGGGCTTCCGCTGATACAGATTCGCGAAATTTCCGTTTGGGAGAGGTAATCTTTTCAAAAAGACAAACCGATCTCGGCGATATATGAATTCCCGCAGGAGCTCAGAACTTTTGTCATCGTGACACAGATGTTTCAACTCACCGAAATCCGGCCACTTTTCGCCGTCTTTATCTATATAAACAAAACCGGTCATGACCGCCAGGTTCTCAAAAAACAAACTGTTTTGCTTTCTTAAGGCAACGTGAAAACCCGATTCTTTCAGGCCGAGGAATATCCTGTCTGCAATTTCTATATCAGAACGTAAGTTATGTTTGCAGAAATAATAATTCAACGTCTGGTCACGAAAAGCCGCGTAAAGCCAGTTTCTGTCATCACCTCTTATGATAACCCCCGCAGTGAAAGGGTACTTTTTAAGAATGCCTGTCTCATTGTGAGATAAGATACTCACTATATTCTCATATCCGTAATCGTCTCTGTGTGCGGACGCTGCTCCCCTGAAGTTTTTTTCGTGAAACTCCAAGAGCGGATCTCTGGTTTGAACGACCCCGGTTACGAACAAGAGACATAAAAAAACATACTTTATCCTGTTTTTATGTCTCAGCATATAATTTAACCCGATTCCGGTAATAAGCGCCATGGCAGGCAACACCGGCATGAAAAACCGCGGCTGTTTAAACCTAACGAAATTGAACAAAATAACCGGAAAAAATATCCACAAAGAAATAAAGGTTTTGCCCCGGATTTTTGGGCTTGCGTAAAATATAATCGCGGAAAAAAGAAAAAACCAAAAAAAAGGGTAAAATATCATTTCGTATTGAAATGCGTTGACAAACCATTTAATATCCCTTAGCGGGCCGGAATCATATTTCCGCAAGCCCGAAATGAAATAGTTAAACACAAAAATAGCCTTGCCCGGGTTAGCTATATGCCACAGAGAAAAACTTAAAATGAACAGTGTTATCGCGCCGAGATAAATTTTTCTCTTCCCGCGTATCCGCTCGAAAGCGTTATCTCTAATCAGCAGGAATAGAGCCGGGGGGATAACAAACACCGGGTATGTCCACTTGACAAAAGACCCCAATATAGAAATTACAAGAAAAGCGTAAATCGCCTTAACGTTTTTAAAATTTTCCGTCATTAAAAGACAATAAATACCCAGGGCCACAAAAGCGGTAAGAGGAAGGTCCAACATATAGAGCCTGGAATGCTCGATTATGGAATGATAAAACGAACAGACTAAGGCCGCTGTGATACCTGCATAAGGTCCATATAGTTTTTTCCCAATGCCATAAAGCGAAAATGTCAGAATAATAAGATATAAAAAATTCGTCATCATAAGCGCATTTGTCCGCAGTCCGACAACAAGGCTCGATAACGCTGAAACTATATATACTAATGGGGGCCAATGAGACTGGTTGGCATGCAAGAAATCATGTAAAAAACCGTGTGCGGGATTAATAAAAGCTTTAGCGTATCTTAGGGTATTATATAAATGAGCGGGTTCATCGAGTATAAAGACCGGCCTGTTATTTAAAAGCCATAGATAATTCCTTATGAAATGAAACGCCAACAGCGCCGCTATCAGTAAAAAATATTTTGTCTCTGTTTTTTTATCGGTTGGCATAAGTACTTTGTTCAGCCTCGACCGGTCCCTTGTTTATTATCCTGATACCGGATAGATTGATTCCCGCGTAAAAAAGACCCGCCATGGTCCCGGCGGCGTAAGA
>CAZEGO010000015.1:0-17035 GCA_964511955.1 uncultured Planctomycetia bacterium
CGATACGATATCCGCGAAGCTCAAAACAATGGGATACGAAAACCTGCCGTATCATGCCGGTCTCGGCGACGAGATGAGGCACGTTCATCAGGATAAATTCATGAAAGAGGAAGTGAATATAATCGTTGCCACAGTGGCTTTCGGCATGGGTATAGACCGTTCTAATATCAGGTTTGTTATACACGCGGCCATGCCCAAAAGTCTGGAATATTTTCATCAGGAAACAGGCAGGGCCGGCCGCGACGGACTGCCGTCTTTTTGTTATATGTTTTACGGAGGCAGGGATTACAGGACATGGAAGTTTCTTTCGGAAAAAGTTTCGAATGCGGATGTATTGATACAGAAGCTTAACACTATTTATCATTTTTGTTCCAAGCCGCAGTGCAGACATAAGGAGATTGCCCGTTATTTCGGACAGGCTTATCAAAAGGACTCATGCGATGCGTGTGACTATTGCCTGGGTGAATTCGATATGGTGGAGAACCCTCAGAAGACGGGCCAGGACATACTCTTTTCCGTATACGAGGCAACCCAGGATATTAGTTATGGCTTCGGAGCAGGGCATATAGCAAACATACTAAAGGGTAATATTACCGACAATATAGAAAAAAGGGGCCATCATAACTTGTCGAGGTTCGGTATTATGGGAGGCGCTTCCCTGGAGTACATAAGATATATGATTGAGCAGCTGATAGGCCAAGACTTTCTGGTAAGAGAGGGAGAGTATCAAACCCTGTCTATTACGCCTTCCGGAGTGAAACTTCTAAGAGGCGAGGTAATCCCTGTCCTGGTAAAACCTCTCATAGCGAAAAAGAAAAAAGAAATAGCAAAAAAACAGATAGAAAAAAGGCAAAAGGAATGGGAAGATATAGACATGGAGCTTTTCGGTCTTCTCAGGAAAAAACGCATGGAGATGGCTCTGAAACAGGGCGTGCCTGCGTTTATAATATTCGGAGATAAATCGCTGAAAGATATGGCCCATCTCAAACCCACCACAAGAGAGGAATTCTCAAAAGTTTTCGGAGTAGGAGAGCAGAAAGCCAGGACATATTCGGATGTTTTCACCTCTCTTATAAAAAACTATCAACAGATTTAAACAAATTGACATAACCCCTGTATTTATTATAAAATATAATCAAATTGATATAGCTAAAGGCCCATGGTGACATGGGTTTTTTCTGTTTACGGGTAATACATTATTTATAAAGGACTTTATTATGAAATATAGTTTCAGGCCAATAAATATAATATTTATATTTACGTTTTTAGTCCGGATATTTTTCATTCCTTTTCTTTTCGCTCAGGAGACTCTGCGTGTCCCGTCGAGCATTCATAAAACCGGGCATCGGTCAGCTCCCGTAATCAGAAAAGAAGAATTTAAAAAAAGCATTGACGATTTAAAAGTTAATCCCGATAGTGTTTCGTATGCGGAATTCGAGAAGATACTGGACGAAATAGTCAAAATGAATAGATTAAATTTGATAGCAAGCCTGGAAAAATATTATACTAATCCGCTTTCTCCCTTAGCCCTCGAGGGAAATTGCGGAGAAGCTCAATCGGACATAAAAGACATATTCGATTTTCTTATAACAAGCAACGAGAATACTGAAATTAGAATATATCAAGCCAAAGATTTATTCAAGGGGCTTTACCATGGATTTTCGGTAATCAGATTCAAAGAGAAATATTATCTTGTAGACACTACTTTTGGTCAATTTTTTGTCGGCTCCAGGAAAGTTAGCGAAGCGCATCCTCTTAAAAGTCAAAGAAAATTATTTTATCCGTGGTACATTATCGAACAAGGCGGCAATTATAACTGGCTTATTCTTTCCAGAGAATTATTAGAAAAGGGGTATATGGAATTAACCGACGAAACGGCCGATATGTACGGTTGTCTTTTAAGCGGAAAGTTGAACATGGATAATGTTTTTAATTTGGATGATATTATAAGCGGGCCCTTGACGGATTCCGAATATACATCGGAACAGCTGGAAGGCATGTTCGGAGCCTTAAAAAACAGATGTTTTTATCATTTTGACGAAAAGGAAAACATTAAATTAATTTATTATTGTAGTAATTCTTTATATTTATATCGCAAGCCCGACAAATCAGAGATTTTATCAAAAGCGCTCGAATATAACAATCCCTGGGACGTAGCCGAGGCATTTGAGAAGTATATTATACCCTTATTCGTATCGACTGAACACGTATCAACTTATTCCATTGTCCTAGAAGGGATAGAACAAGGGATCCTGAGCCCGGAAAATACGGTAGTTCTAAATTTCGACAGACACCATGATATGTACGGAGATAACACAATGATTCCCATATCTAATAATTGGCTCAGGATACTTATGCATAAGAAAAAAGTAGCTATGCAATTTTGGTTTGACGCTAAAAAACATAGAATAGAGGATTTCAGGGAACATGTTTTATTGAAAGAAAAAGACATAGTCGTGTCGATTGATATGGATTATTTTGAGAATGTTTCGGAAGGCGAATTCGTAAACGCCATGGACCGGATAATAAATTTGGTCAGAACCTACAATAAAAGCGTAAAAGCAATAAGCATGGCTTTATCGCCTTCTTATTGCATAAAGGTCGATCCCGAAAAAATCAGCAGACTTCTCTGCGATAAATTAAAAACCACTTTTTCCCCGGATAGATCCTATCTGTCCAGAGTTTCATATTTATTTAAATATGGCGTATGCCTTAAAGAGAAAAACAGAATCACGCCCTCCCAGCAGAACTTAGCCGTAAAAAAATACGCGGATTTCAGAACCGATTTGTAAGTCCTGCATCCACGGCACAAAATTACCAACCATTGACTATATACGTAACCCTTAGTAGAATAAAGGTTAAAAGAAAGGGGTGTGTCTTATGGCGAAATCTCCGAAAATCAGGATTTTCAAGATAAAAAACCGCAGGGGATACGCGGCTTTATGCGATAATAATCTTACCGAAGGCAAGACTCCCTCGCAAGTCAAAGAAAGAATGCTGAAGGCGCTTAAGAGAAAAACCGGGAAAAGATGAACAATATGGAAAAAGAATACGCCGCAGGCGCCGTAATCTTCAGGAAGCATAAGGAGGATATTCTTTTCCTCGTTGTTTACAGCGCCAGAAACGAAATATGGGGATTCCCAAAAGGACACGTACATAAAGGAGAGAGCGAGACGGAAACCGCTATAAGAGAAATAGAGGAAGAAACGTCTATAACGACCTTAAGGTTTATAGGGGATTTCAGGGAAGAGGCCGTATATGAAAAAACAGCGAACAGGGGCAGGGACAAGGGCAGAAGAATAGAGAAACATTCTATTTATTTTCTTTGCGAGACAACCGAAACAAAAGCCGCATCCAACACGGACGAGATCTCGGAATGTCGGTGGGCCGGTATAGAAGATGCGAGAAATCTTATAGTGTTCGAAGGCAGCAAAGAAATACTCGAGAAAGCGTACAGGTTTATAAAGGAGTCGTAGACAATGTTCAGGAACTTAACATTATTCGCCATAAACCGTCCTAAACTGGTAATAATACTTGTCTGCGCCATAACTATTTTCGCGGGCCTTCAGTTTCCGGGTATAAAGATAGATACTGACCCCGAGAACATGCTTTCGGAAGACGAGTTCGTCAGGGTCTTCCATAATAAAGTCAAGGATGAGTTCTCTCTGTATGATTTTATAGTGCTGGGAATAGTAAACGAGGAACATCCGCGGGGTGTGTTTAACGTTGGAACGCTGACAAAGATATATAATATTACCGGAGAAATAAAAAAAATAGAAGGCGTAATATCTTCGGACATAATAGCCCCTTCCACCCAGGATAACATCACTCAGGCCGGGCCGGGATCCGTAAGATTCGAATGGTTAATGGATGACCCGCCTCTGACGAAGGAAGAAGCCCTGTATATACGCGAAGAAGCTCTCGATAACCCGATGCTCAGGGGAACCATGGTTTCGGAAGACGGGAAGGCGCTGTGTCTTTACGTACCCATAGAGAAAAAAGATATAAGCTACAGGGTATCCAGGGAGATTTTGGAAATCATAAAAGATTACAAAGGTAGCGAAGGTTATCACATAACAGGACTTCCAGTGGCCGAAGACACTTTCGGGATAGAGATGTTTAAGCAGATGGCCGTATCCGCACCGTTAGCCGCTCTTATAATTTTCCTGGTGATGTTGTTTTTCTTTAAGAAGATAAATCTGATAATCTCTCCCATGATAGTGGCAGTTTCCACCATAATCACAACCATGGGTCTTCTTATAGGAAACGGCTTTACCGTTCATATAATGAGTTCGCTTATACCTATATTTCTGATGCCCATATCCGTTGTGGACGGTGTGCATATATTGAGCGAGTTCCATGACAGGTACAACGAAACCAAAGACAGGAAAAAGACGATATTAACCGTCATGGACCATTTGTTCATGCCGATGCTTTACACATCCCTGACTTCCGCCGCGGGGTTCGCTTCCCTGGCTTTTACGCCTATCCCTCCGGTCCAGATATTCGGGGGTGTTTGTGGCCTTTGGGATAATGCTGGCCTGGTTGCTAACGGTAATTTTTATCCCGGCTTACATAATGACACTTAAAGAAACTTCCATGAAAGGTTACGGCGATAAGGATGCGGAAAGAACCGACTTTCTTACCGGTGCGGTGGAGGCTATAGGCAGGTTTTCCGTATACAGGTCTAAAATAATATTATTAATACTCTCCGGTATATGTGCTATGTCTATATATGGGATAACCAGGATACAGATTAACGACAATCCGATTAAATGGTTCACAAAAAACCACCGCATACGAGTGGCGGACAGGGTACTGAACGAACATTTCGGGGGCACTTATACCGCTTATCTTGTTCTGGACTCGGAGAAAAAAGATATTTTCAAGGAACCCGAGATGCTGCGCTATATCGAGAAGTTACAGCTGCACCTTGAGGACATAGGTGTAGTGGGGAAATCCACCTCTCTCGCGGATGTAGTGAAAAAAGTTTATTATGAACTTATGGAAGGGGATAAGGAAAACTATAATAAAATCCCCGCGACGGCTCCTGCTGTGGCGCAATGTCTGATATCATTCCAGAACTCCCATAACCCAGATGATTTGTGGCATGTTGTTACGCCTGATTATTCAAAGCTGAATCTCTGGGTCCAGTTAAAAAGCGGGGATAATAAAGATATGGATAAAGTAGCGGCCTCGGTATCGCGGTTTATGAAGGATAATCCTCCTCCCGCGAAAATAAGTTATAACTGGGCGGGCCTCACTTACATAAATACTGTATGGCAGGATAAGATGGTGTCGGGAATGCTCAGAAGCCTTATGAGTTCTTTTGTCATAGTGTTTTTCATGATGATGTTTTTGTTCGGTTCCCCTTTATGGGGCATATTCGCTATGATACCTCTGTCGGTTACGATACTGTTCACATACGGTATGATAGGACTTACGGGCAAAGATTACGACATGCCCGTAGCGGTCCTTTCCTCGCTTACTCTCGGTATATCCATAGATTTTGCCATACACTTTTTACAGCGGACCAAAATGCTTTACGGGAAACACGGAAGCTGGAAAGAGTCGGTAAAAGAGCTTTTCAGGGAACCGGCAAGAGCCATATCGAGGAATGCCATCGTTATAGCCATAGGTTTTACCCCTTTGTTAATAGCGCCGTTAGTTCCCTATAAGACAGTGGGATTTTTTCTGATAAGCATTATGGTTATATCGAGCCTTGCCACTTTTTTTATATTACCGGCCGGGATAGATCTTATACGAGGAGCGTTTTTCGGCAAAAAACAGTCGCCTTCCTGTAATTGCGTGAGCTGCGTAATAATCTCCATAATAGTATGCTCCGTTCTTATTTTTATACTTTACGGATTTAAGCTGCTGAGCATAGCCCGGATATCTGCGCTGGCTTTTGCGGCAGTCGTGATTTTGATGATTTTATGTAATAGATTGTCGAAGAGGCAAAACTGCGAAGCTTCTTAACAGACCGGAAGAGAGGTGTTCCATGAAAAGAATGGCAGGATTGATTATTGTCTGCTGTTTGTTCGTGCCTTATGCAGGGGCGCAGGAATTAAGCGTGGAAGAAATAGTGGACAGCGCAAATAAAGTAGCTTATTACGAAGGAGATAACGGCAGGGCCGAGGTCAATATGACGATTACCGATAAACAGGGACGCGTCAGGTCCAGAAGGTTCGTTATTCTGAGGATGGACATACAGGACGGCGGCGAGCAGAAATACTACGTCTACTTCAGGGAACCGGCTGACCTGCGGGATATGGTATACATGGTTTGGAAACGCCTTGACAGGGACGATGACAGATGGCTCTATCTACCGGCTCTGGATCTGGTGAGAAGAATAGCGGCAAGCGATAAAAGGTCGAGTTTTGTAGGGTCTGATTTCGTATATGAAGATGTTTCGGGCAGGAGCGTGGATTTGGATACTCACGAGCTCCTCGATTCGGAGGACGAGAAATTCTATAAAATCAAGAATACCCCGAAAGAAGAAATCGGTGTGGATTTCAAGTATTATTATGTCTGGATAGACAAATCTAATTTTATGCCGGTAAAAGCGGAGTATTACAATGACCGGGACGAATTATACAGGAGGGTGCAATCCCTGACCGTGGAAGACATAGACGGCCACCCCACGACTACTGAGTCAAAGGCGTCGAATCTCGCGGCGGGAAGCAATAGCGTTTTGGAGTTTAAAAACGTCGAATATGACCTGGAAATGTCCGGGGATATATTTACAGAAAGATATCTCAGGAGGCCGCCTTTGCATTTATTGGAAAAATGAGACTTATATTTTTTTTTACTTTAATATACGTATTGTTTTTGCCGGGGGAAGCCCGGGCTCTGAGGCTTTTTGACAAGGAGCCCGTGATACACGGGTTCATGGAGCATGCGTCGGGTTTTACGTTTGACAATCCCAAGACAAAGCACGGCGATTACAACATGATGGAGCAGCGCCTCCAGCTCAAATCGTCATATTATTACAGGGGAGAGTCTTTTGTCCGCAAATGGAGACCGAAGATAAATTTTAAGGGAGATTTTGTCCTGGACGAATATTTCGGATACAAGACTTCTTTTGAAATGAGAGAGCTCAATGTGTTTTTTACGCCGATCAGGATAATGGACCTGAAGATAGGAAGGCAGATCCTTACGTGGGGTACCGGTGATTATCTGTTTATAAACGATTTATTCCCGAAAGATTATGTTTCTTTCTACATAGGCAGGGATGACGAATACCTTAAAAAACCGTCCGATGCAATAAGGCTTTCCGTTTATCCGGGCTTCGCCAATATAGACATAGCAATCATACCTTTTTTCGAGTCCAATAATGTGCCCAAAGGGGACAGATTGAGTTTTTTTGACAGTTTCAACAAAGGCATAGCCGGGAGAAAGGTGGACCGCTTTTTGGTGGAACCCGCCGATCAGCCGGAGAACACAGAGATAGCGGTAAGGACTTATAAAAATATAGGAAGCTATGAGTGGGCTATTTATTTTTTCAGGGGATTCAGTAAAACTCCCAGGAGCTATAAAAACGAGTCGCTGAGACAATTGTATTACCGGAGACTGGACGTATACGGAGCCAGCATAAGAGGTCCGTGGGCGGGAGGTATAGCTAACGCCGAAGTGGGGTATTATAATTCAAGAGAGGACTCCGAAGGTGACGACCGTCTCGTAGAAAATTCTTTTTTCAAGGCCCTTGCGGGCTATGATATAGACTTTGGAAACGAGTTTAGAGCCGGATTCCAGTATTTTTATGAACGGCGACTGGATTATGATGAGTACAGGAATGCCCTTCTGCCGAGAGATTATTTTTGGGATGAGCAGAGACACCTTGTGACAAACAGGCTGACAAAACATTTAAAAAACCAGACACTGGAGCTTTCTCTTTTTACTTTTTACTCGCCTTCGGATAATGATGTTTACACTCGGCCTTCATTGACGTATGATATAACGGATAGCTGGGAGTTTACTTTCGGAGCGAATCTTGTGTGGGGAGAAGATGATATAACAGAGTTTGGGCAGATGGAAGAGAATAAAAACGCTTATTTCCGTCTGCGTTACAGTTTTTAATTTTCGAGAGAGGGAGTATGAACTTAAGCGTCGAAAAATACGTAAGACTTATGGCCGGGAGTTTTGTTATTATAAGCGTGGTTTTGGCCTTGACACTAAGTAAATGGTGGCTTATATGGACTGTTTTAGTGGGGCTGAATCTTATACAATCGGTTTTTACGCATTGGTGCCCTGCGGAAACAATACTTAAAAAGCTCGGCATCATAAAGGAATGACACGGATATGCTGAAACTTATCTTAAAAGAGCTGAAAAGCCATATATCTTTTACCGTGGTAGGGGCTCTCGGCGGGATAGTGTTCATGATATTGTTCAGGAATATATCGCATGAAACGGCCCGCGAGATGTTTTATGTTTTTCACCCGCTTCACGTACTCCTCAGCGCGCTTGTGACAGCGTCACTGTTTAAAATGCATACCTGTCCGAGGGGAGAGGGGAAAAGGTGCAATTTGCCGGTTCTATTTCTTATAGGGTTCGTAGGTTCGATAGGGATATCCACTTTCAGCGATTCCGTAATGCCTTTTCTGGGGGAGATCATGCTTGATATGCCTCACCGGCATCATCATATAGGTTTCATCGAGGAAAAATGGCTTATTTCCGCGACGGCGATAGTAGGGATAATAATAGCTTATTTCAATCCTACGACCAGGTTTCCGCACGCGGGGCATGTTTTAATAAGTACCTGGGCCTCTATATTTCACATTATCATGGCCAGAGGAGAGGATTTGACGTTTTTCGCTTATGCGGCAGTGTTTGTTTTTCTTTTTATAGCGGTATGGGTGCCCTGTTGTATAAGCGATATCGTGTTTCCTCTGCTTTTCGCGGGTGAAAGGCATCATAAACATGAAAAAAAATAAATACAAATATATATATGGTCCCGTTTCTTCTTGGAGGCTGGACAGCTCTCTGGGTGTAGACCTGGTATCCCGGCCGGAAAAGATATGTTCGTTTGACTGTGTTTATTGCCAGATAGGCCGGACAGAGTTTTTCAGCGCCGAACGGAAAATTTTTGTACCTACAGAGGAAGTAATAACAGAGTTCAAGTCTATTCCCGATGTCAGAATAGACTATATTACTTTTTCCGGAAAAGGAGAACCGACGCTGGCGTTAAACCTGGGTGAGGTCATCGAAAGACTGCGTGAGTTACGTAAAGAAAAAATAGCGGTAATAACCAATTCCTCCTTTTTGAATACAGAAGCGGTTAGAGAAGACCTGAAAGGGGCCGACCTTGTCATGGCTAAATTGGATGCCTGTTCCCGGAAGAGTCTGGAAAAAATAAACAATCCGATGGCCGGAATTTCTTACGATCATATTATCTCGGGAATAAAGGAATTCAGGAAGTCATACGTAGGAAAACTGGCACTTCAGATAATGTTCATAGAAGGGAACAGGGATTGTGCCGAAAAAATAGCCGATGTAGCCAGGGAAATAGGTCCGGACGAAGTGCAGATAAACACCCCGTTAAGAAAATGCGAGGTAAAGCCCTTGTCAGAGGATGACCTGCGAAAAATTAAATCTTATTTTAAAGGCATGAACGTAATATCGGTCTACGAGGCAAAAAAAGAAAAAGTATACCCTATGGATAAATCAGACACCTCTCTGAGGAGAGGAAAACCTTAGAAAGGAAGCGTGAAGTTAATGGGAAAAATCAAGACCGAGGAACATATGGTTTCAAAGTTGATAATAGAGGATTATTTTAAAAAACTGGACAGATCTCTTTCGTGTGACGTGTCCGTGGTAGGAGGAGGCCCGGCCGGACTCGTATGCGGGTATTTGCTCGCGAAAAAAGGCCTTAAAGTGAATTTATTCGAAAGAAAAGCAAGTCTCGGCGGGGGCATATGGGGCGGCGGAATGATGTTCAACGCGGTTGTGGTACAGCGAGAGCTGAAGAGATTGTACGACGAGTTTAACGTGGGATACAAAATAGCGGGCAAAAAATATCTTATAACCAGCACACCGGAGCTGGTATCGGCCTTGTCTCTGGCGGCCTGTAAAGCAGGCGTGGAAATATTTAATTTTATAAGTGCCGAGGATGTTACCGTGAAAAAAGGAAGAGTAAAGGGGCTGGTATTGAACTGGACCGCCGTGGAAATGGCCGGCCTTCACGTGGACCCTCTTAACGTAGACTGCGATTATGTGGTAGACGCCACCGGTCACGATTGTGATGTAGTAAACCACCTGATGAAAAGAAAAGGCGTTAAATTAACGGGTTTAAAGGGTATATGCGGGGAAAGATTCATGAACGTCCGGTTGGGAGAAAAAGAAGTGGTGAAAAATTCCAGAGAAGTTTTTCCCGGTCTGTACGTAGCCGGTATGGCCGGTAACGCGGTATGCGGAGGCCATCGTATGGGACCCATATTCGGGGGTATGATTTTATCCGGAGAGAAAGTAGCCCGCGATATATTGAGAAAAATCAAGAAGAGATGATCAAACAGAATGTCGAACGTCTATTAAGAGAACTTCCCGACGGAGTTTTGCTGGAAGGCGCGGCTAAGTCAAGATCGGCCGAAGAGATAGATGAAGCGGTCAAGGCCGGGTTGGCTATAATAGGCGAAAACTATGTACAGGAAGCCGAAAAAGTAATTCCGGAGATAGAGAGAGACGTTAGATGGCATTTTATAGGGCACCTTCAAAAGAATAAAGTTAAAAAAGCGGTGAGAATTTTTGACACGATAGAAACGATTGATTCCCTTGAGCTTGCCGAGGAAATCGATAAAGCATGCTTAAGACTGGATAAGGACATGACCGTTTATATAGAGATAAATAGCGGCCGGGAAAAACAAAAATTCGGCGTTTTTCCCGAACACGCCGAGAGTCTCATAAGAGACGTTTCTAAATTAAAAAAATTGAGAATTGAAGGATTGATGACTATTGGCCCTTTATCGGGAGCTTCGGAGCGCGCCAGAGCGTATTTCAGGGAAACGAAAAATATATTCGACAGTATCAAGGAGTTGAACGTGAAAAACGTGAGTATGAAATACCTCTCAATGGGCATGAGCGGCACTTACAAAGTGGCTATAGAGGAAGGGGCCAACATTGTGAGACTGGGAGCGATACTTTTCGGAAAAAGATAAACAGGACTGTCTGCTTATAAAGGAGAATTTTATGAATTTTGACGTTGTTATAATAGGCGGCGGGCCGGCCGGGTTGACCGCCGCTGTATATACTTCAAGGGCCGGCCTGAAAACCCTGGTGATAGAAAGTTATAGCGTCATGGGGCAGGCCGTTATAACCGACCATATCGAGAATTATCCCGGTTTCCCCGAGGGTATAAACGGGATGGAGCTGATAACGAGGTTCAGGAAGCAGGCTGAAAGATTCGGCTCGGAATTTGTCGTAGGAGACGTTCTGGAGGTCAGAGAAAATAAAGAGGGAAAAAATATATCCTGGGAAGTTGTGACCGGGGACAAGTCCTATGGCTCTCTGTCTCTCATAATCGCCTCCGGCGCCCGTCCCAGAAAACTGGAAATACCGGGAGAGGATAAGTTCGCCGGAAAAGGCGTGTCTTATTGCGCTACCTGTGACGGCGCTTTGTATAAAGATAAAGAAGTAGCTGTGATAGGAGGAGGAGATAGCGCCGTAGAAGAAGCTCTTTTTTTAACCAGATTCGCGTCCAAAGTAAATCTTGTTCACAGGAGAGACAGATTGCGTGCCGCGAAAGTCCTTCGAGACAGGGCCGGGTCCAATAAAAAAATTGAGTTTATATGGAATTCCACTGTCGTAGAGATAAAAGGAGCAGATGCGGTAAGCGCCGTCAGAACTTTAAATATAAAAAACCAGGAAGAGAGTATTATTCCGTGTTCGGGCGTCTTTATATTCATAGGTTATATGCCTAATACCTCTTTTGCGGAAGGTTTCCTCGAGTTGAATAATAATAAGTACATAATTTCCGACCATAACATGAGGGCTTCCTCCGAAGGTGTGTTTGCATGCGGCGATTGCAGAGGCAAGCCTTTGAGACAGGTGGTGACCGCCTGCGGCGACGGGGCCACCGCGGCTTTTAGCGCTCAGCATTATATAGAGGAGATGAAGGGTATAGCTTATAAATGAACAGCCGTGTAATCTTATTGTTTTTTCAGTTGTTAGTAATGGTCCGATATCGGATTAAGAAGGGCTTCGGAGAACTTTTGCCGGCCGACGCGCGGCAAAATAACGGTTTTATATAAGTATTAAGGAGGCGGTAATGTCCGAAAAAATGGTAACTATGAAAGGTAATCCTTTGACATTGGAATGCAGGGATATTAATATAGGTGATAAGGCCGATGACTTTAAGGTGCTCGATGAGAATCTCAAAGAAAAAAGATTGAGCGATTACAAGGGAAAGATAAAACTTATAGCCTCGGTGCCTTCGCTGGATACTCCTGTGTGTGATTCCGAAATAAAAAGGTTCAATGACGAAGCGACCGGCCTTTCGAAAGATATAGTGTTCTTGTTTATATCAATGGATTTGCCTTTTGCCCAAAAAAGGTTCTGCCAGGCTTTTGATATAGACAAGGTAAAGATCCTGTCGGACCACAGGGACGCGGATTTCGGAATAAAATACGGCGTATTAATTAAAGAGCTGAGACTGCTGGCAAGAGCCATTTTTGTATTGGACAAAGAGGATAAAATCAGGTATGTCGAGTTGGTAAAGGAAATATCCTCTTCTCCGGATTACGACAGGGCATTAAGCGCCCTGAAAGAGGTACTGTGAAATGGGTAAAAAGGAATTTGTGTGTCACGATTGTTTTACCTTAAAGTCCTGCAGGGAACCTGTAATATCATGGATACTTTTTTTCATCGCGCTTGTCGCCGTTATATCCCTCAGAGCTGTAAACTTATTTATGGATTATAACCCGTTTCTTGCAAAGCTTCTTTGGTATATGGGAGTGACGGGTTTTTTCGTATTTTTTATTTATAAATTCAAATACAACCAGGCGCTTCATCGGGAATTCGAATCCACAAGGCTCAGGGAAAAACTTCTGAATAAAGACGAGCTTACGGAACATGATAAGGAAGTACTGGGTACAATAGTATGTAAGCTAAGCTCGAAGAAGGACAAGATAAATTATTTTTTTATTTTCCTGTCTTCCGGGGTAGCGTTGATTATAGCCATATACGTGGATTTTTTCAAATAGCGCGGAAAAGGACATAATGAAAAAACTGACTGACGGAATTTTAAAATTTATCTCAAAGCAGCCCTATACGGTCCTTACCACGGTGGATAAAAAAGGGTATCCTCACAGCTCATGCAAAGCCGTAGTTTACATCGACGAGAATAAGCATCTCTACCTCCTCGATCTTTACAGGCGAAACACCTATGAAAATCTGAAGGTTAATTCCAATGTCAGTATAACTGCCGTAGACGAGCACAAATTCGCAGGGTATTGTCTTAAAGGAAAAGCGGAGATAACGCGGCTGGAAAAGCTCGATAAAAAAGTGTTTAAAGCCTGGGAAGAAAAAATAAACAAGAGGATATCAAAGAGGCTATTGAAGAACTTAAAGGGCGAAAAAGGCCATCCTCGTCATCCCGAAGCGCGCCTTCCCGACCCCAAGTATTTTATAATGGTGAAAGTGCGGGAAGTTATAGACCTTACCCCCGGACATATAAACGAATAAACGCGGGGTAACCGTTTTAAATAATAGTTGCGCGGGACAGGTGCTTGGGGATAAAATAATAAGTAGCCAAAAACATAAACAGGGATAGACCGAATATGAGCATAAGATCCGTAAAAGTCCAGCTGACGATTTTTTTGGGTATACTGGCGGCATATATCTCGTTGGCAGAGAATGAGCCTCGCTTTTTAATCTGCGTAGCGATAGCGTTTGCGGCATCGGTCCTTACCGATACAGTCATAAATTATTCCAAAATAAGACAGATATTCTTCAGCGACAGTTCGATGGTAACGGGGATGATACTCGGATATGTGCTTTCCTGCGATCTATCCTGGTGGCTAATAATAATAGCGGCCGTGGTTTCGATAGGCTCCAAGCACATAGTAAGATTGAATTATAAGCATATATTCAATCCGGCGGCTTTCGGGATAGTGCTTTTAACCCTCTGGTTCGGCATAATAACGCAGTGGAAAGCGGCTTACATGTGGTATATTATGGTGCCCGCGGGTATTTATTTTTCGCTTAGAGTGAACAGATTATGGACGGTGTTGAGTTATTTGTTTGCTTCCCTTATCCTTTACGGTTCACAGTCTCTGCTTTACAATACTTCGTTATTGCAAGTAATAGGTTATCTTAATTATTTCTTCATATTTATAATTATGACCGAACCCCTTACCACGCCTTGTAAAAAATGGCATCAGATTATATTCGGATCTTTCACGGCTTTGGCGGTATTCGCCTTTTATGAGACAAAAGTTTTGCTTGAGGTGGAGCTTTCCGCTCTTCTAATGCTGAATTTCGTGTATTTTATGATTGTAAAAAAGAAATTCTGCGGAAAATCCGCGGATTAATACGGAGGGATTATGAGAAAAATAGTATTATTGGCAGTTTTATTTATGTTTATTGCGGAAGTGCCCGTTTCTTATGCTCATCCGCCTTCGGACATGAAAGTTGAATTTAATCCGTCTACAAGAATACTGGTACTCATAATAACGCATCCGGTCGACAGCCCGGAGAGCCATTTTGTGAAAAAAATAGAAGTCTCCCTGAACACCAATAAAGTTATAGAGCACAAAATAAGCAAACAGGATAACGGCGGCAGTCAGTTCGCCACTTACATGGTTCCTGACGCGAAATTGGGAGATACCATCCTGGTAGAGGCATACTGCAGCATAAACGGGAAGCTTACCCGGGAACTTGAAGTGACGAAGTAGTAAAAGGTGAGACCCGCCGACAAGAGATTGACCGGAATAATAAAAAGGTTACGACGTAAATACCCTAAGGCGCGTACGACTCTTTATTATAGTTCTCCTTTTGAAATACTCGTAGCGACTGTGCTTTCCGCGCAATGTACCGATAGTACGGTAAACAAAATCACGCCATTTATCTTCAAAAAATATAAAGATTCTTACGGCTTCGCGAAAGCTAGAAAGGGCGTGCTTGAGAAGGAGATACGCCCGAGCGGTTTTTACAGGAACAAGGCTAAGAACATAATAGCGGCCTCCAAAAGGATAGTAAAAGACTTTAACGGAGATATCCCGGACAATATGCGTGATTTATTAACTCTTCCGGGAGTAGCCAGAAAAACAGCCAACATCGTTCTATCCAGCGGATTCAAAAGAGCCGAGGGCATAGCGGTGGATACGCACGTGAAAAGGATATCCGGAAGACTGGGGCTGACAGAACAAAAGGAACCGGTCAAAATAGAGAAAGATTTACTGAGGTTAGTGCCAAAAAAAGACTGGCTGGATTTTAATTATATAGTGGTTAATCACGGTAGAGACACCTGTAAGGCCAGAAAACCTCTGTGCGTTGAATGTTTAATTAACGATTTATGCCCATCGGCTAATATGCGGAGTAACTGATGCATAAAGAAGCTTTACTTTATAAATCTATAGAGGACCGTTACGTAAATTGTCGACTCTGTTCCCATTATTGCCGGATAGCTCCGGGCAAACATGGACTGTGCGGCGTCAGGAAAAATACCGACGGTAAGCTGTATACTCTGGTTTACGGCGACGTTATAGCTTCCCATGCCGACCCGATAGAGAAAAAGCCACTTTATCATTTTTTTCCCGGGACAAGGTCGTTCTCCGTGGCCACTCCCGGGTGTAATTTCAAATGTTCTTTTTGCCAGAATTGGGACATATCGCAGCTTTCAAAAAAAGATTCGGCTAATCTGGGATATGAGTTAAAACCGGAGGAAGTAATAAGGGAGACGAAAAAACATAAGTGTAAAAGCATAGCCTACACATATACCGAACCGACTATATTTTTTGAATACGCTCTTGACGTTGCCGGTCTGGCAAAAAAAGAAGGGATTTGCAACGTATTCGTTACAAATGGTTATATGTCGCCCGATACCTTAAAAAAGATAAACCCTTATCTTGACGCGTGCAACGTAGACCTTAAATCTTTCAGCGAGGCTTTTTACCGAGAAATGTGCGGAGCCGGTCTAAAGCCAGTACTTGGATCCATAAAGCTTATGAAGGAGATGGGTATATGGATTGAGATAACCACATTATTGATATCCGGAAAAAACGATTCGGACGAGGAACTGAAGGAAATAGCCTCGTTCATCGTTTCTTTGGACAGGGATATTCCCTGGCACGTGAGCAGGTTCCACCCGGATTATAAGTACACGGAAAGTATGCCCACGCCGCCCGAAAGGCTCAGAAGAGCAAAGGATATAGGGAAAAAAGAAGGGCTTAACTATATATATCTGGGAAATGTCCTTGAAGCCAATGATACACAATGCCCTTCTTGCGGAAATGTATTAATAGAAAGAGAAATGTTCGATTTGATTTCCTGCAATCTAAAGCAGGACCGGTGCGCCGAATGCGACGGGAAAATAGCGGGCTTATTTTAAAAGAGAAAGGAGACGGTATGGCCGGAAATAATATCGAGAAATTAGCGGATTTTGGACAAAGCGTATGGCTCGACAACATAAATCGCTCGATTATAGAAAACGGAAATCTTCAAAAACTGATAGATATGGGGTTGAGGGGCATGACATCCAATCCTGCTATCTTCGATAAATCGATAAGGCTGAGTAACGATTATGACGTGAAGATAGAGGAGCTTGCGTCTTCGGGAAAATCCACCTTTGGTATATACGATGATTTGACCGTAAGGGACGTTCGTGACGCGGCCGATTTATTTATAGAGGTATATAAAAACACAAGGGGCCTGGACGGTTACGTAAGCCTTGAAGTTAATCCAAAACTGGCCTTTAAGGCAAAGGAAACGATAGATGACGCTAAGAGGCTTTTCAAGAAAGTGGACAGGCCGAACGTTATGTTTAAAATACCGGCTACCGAAGCCGGTTTTAAGGCAGCGAAGGAGCTTTTATCCGAAGGGATT
>CAZEGO010000016.1:0-954 GCA_964511955.1 uncultured Planctomycetia bacterium
AAGAACCCTTATTGTGACAGGGCTCCTGTTTATGATTCTTTCACTGGCGCGGCCGCAGATGGGGGCCAGGCTGGTTATGACTAAAAGACGGGGAGTGGATATTTTAATAGCCATGGATGTTTCGCAGAGTATGCTGGCTCGCGACATAAAACCCAACCGTCTCACTAAGGCTAAATTCGAGGTATCCTCTCTCATAGAAAGGTTAAAAGGCGACAGGGTAGGTATATTGACATTTGCCGGGACCGCTTTTGTCCAATGCCCTCTTACGCTGGATTACAACGCCGCCACCATGTTTCTGAGCATAATAGAGCACGATATGATGCCGGTTCCGGGTACTGCCATAGGCGACGCCATAAGACTGGCTACAGGCACTTTCATAAAAAAACAGAGAAAGCATAAAGTTCTTATATTATTGACAGACGGTGAAGACCATGAGACCGATCCATTGGGGGCGGCCCGTAAAGCCGGGGAAGAAGGCGTCATAATTTACGCGGTAGGAATAGGTACCCCGAAAGGCGAGCCCGTGCCTATAGTGGACGAAGAGGGCAATGTTACGGGGTATAAGAAAGACAAAACCGGTTCGGTGGTTATGTCCAGGCTGGACGACACGACACTGCGAAAGATAGCGGTAGTTACGGGGGGAGAATATTATCAGGCTACTTCCGGGAGGTTCGAGCTCGACCATATTTACGATGAGATAAGAAAGATGGAAAAGAAGGAGCTTTCCGGCAGGCTCTATACTCAACGGGAAGAAAGGTTTCAGTATTTTCTGGCAATAGCCTTGATTTTGTTGACAATCGAATTTGTCCTTGGGGAAAGAAAAAGATGAGAAACAGGTTAAGTCCTGGTATTTTAATTTTGGTGTTCACGGCGAGCGTTGGATGGATATGGGGAGATTCACTGTCCGATAAGAATAAGGAAGCCAGAGAGCTTTATGAGAAAGGAAATGTAGAC
>CAZEGO010000016.1:964-16909 GCA_964511955.1 uncultured Planctomycetia bacterium
CTTTCGGAGTGGCGTAAGGCCCAGACGGAATGCCCTGATAATAAAAAATTACATTATAATATAGGTAACGCTCTGTACGGCAAAGGTGATTACAAAGACTCTCTCAGAGAGTACACTAAGGCGCTGGACTCAAAAGATGATGAACTCAAGGCAAAAACATATTATAATATGGGTAATACCAGCTACAGGTTGGGAAAGCTCCCGGAGGCTATAAAATATTACGAAAAAGCCCTTGAAATTAATCCCGACGACGAAGACGCGAAATATAATATAGAGTTTATTAAAAAACAGATGCAAAAACAGCGACAAGAGACAAAAGACAAGCGACAAGGGGAAAAGCAACAAAAGGCAAGGAGCAAGGAGCAAGGTAAAAAGCAACCCTCCTCCGCTGAAACTTCGGAGGACAGGCAAGAGACAAGAGGCAAGGAACAAGAGGAAAAGCAGCAGCAGGCAGGGCGGCAAGGGAAAGAACAGGATAAACAAGAGGGAGGAGAAAAAGAGCAGGAAGAAAAAGAGACCCCGAAGCAGTCGTTTCGCTCCGGTACGCGGCAGGCGGGAGACAAAGAGGAAGAAGAGCGGAAACAGATGCGGGGTGGGAAACAAAAGGATGAGCGGGGTCTCAGCGAAGAGGATGCCCTGAGGATTCTTGATGCTTTCAGAGGGGAGGAAAAAGAGATACAGAAGAGATTAAGAACTGTCCCGGGGCCCGGTCGTGAAGTGGAAAAGGATTGGTAAATGACCTTTCATTTTTAACATTAACTTTTTTATATCGTCATTTGAGATTTTACCGGAATGACGATATGAAACACAGGAAACTAAAAGATAAAACATCAGAAAGATGAGAAAAATATTTATTTGTTTAATTTTAGGCTTGTTTTTATCGTCGTCCGTATCGGCGCAGGATATTTCTATATCCGCCGATGTTGACAGAAGCGAGATAAGTATGGACGAGCAGCTTACGCTTACAATAGTAGTGAGCGGAAATGTCTCTAATATCCCAAAACCCGGCATCCCTCCAATGAAAGGTTTTAATTCTTACTCTTCCGGGAGGTCTCAGAATATTTCCATAATCAACGGTCAGGTTAACAGCTCAGTGACTTTCAGCTACATGCTGATGCCTATAAAGGAAGGCGAGTACGAGCTCGGCCCGTTTACTATAGACTATAAAGGCAATACTTATTCCACAGGGCCGATAAAAGTAAAGGTAAGTCCGAAGGGTTCGGCTTCAAGGCAATTACCGCCTCAGCAAAAGGCATACCCACCGAATCCGGGACAGCAACCTAAGAGTCAAAGACCGGGTATGTCCGACGGATCAAAAGCCGGGAGGCAAAATAAGGAATTATTTATAGAGACATATGTCGATAAATTACGTGCTTATGTCAATGAGCAGATTACTCTCACCTTTGCTTTTTATCAGGCCGTGAACCTTTTCGAGAACCCGTCTTACCAGCCTCCGTCGACCACCGGTTTCTGGACCGAGGATATGCCTCCGCAAAGGAAGTATTATAAAGTCATAGATGGCGTGAAATACAGAGTGACGGAAATCAAAACAGCGCTTTTCGCCACCAGCGCGGGCGAGTTTACCATAGGAGAAGCCAGGTTGGAAGCCAGTGTGGAAGACCTTGAGAGATTTTTCTCCAGAAGCCCCTTTGATATTTTTGACGATGACCCCTTCAGTATGTTCAGGAGAGGCAAACCTGTCGTACTAACGACAGATCCTATAAAAGTCGAAATAATGCCTCTGCCCGACGAAGGGAAACCGGAGATTTTTAACGGAGACGTGGGCAGGTTCGATATATTGGCTTCGGTCGACAAAAAAAGCGTAAAAGAAAACGAGCCCGTCTCATTAAACATAACTATAGAGGGAGAGGGTAATATAAAAACAATATCGTCTCCGGTTTTACCCGAAACGGAGAAAGCCAAAATATATGATTCGGGAAGTTCGGAGGATGTATCGAAGGAAGGCTATATTGTGCACGGAAAGAAAGTTTTTGAAAAAGTTATTATACCGAGGGAAGAAGGAACCCTCAAAATAGGACCCATAGAATATTCTTATTTTGATACCGCGAAAAAAGATTATGTTACGAAGAAAATAGAACCTATAGTAATAAACGTATCCGAAGCGGATGAGCAAATAAAGGAGGGCGGCGTTTCTTTGACGGGAGTCTCCGGAGAAGAGATAAAGGTTCTTAAAAAAGACATACGATATATAAAGACAAACATCCCGGTATTCAGGTCACAGGGGGATTTTTTATATAGAAGTAAATTGTTTTACTTGATTAATATTTTACCTGTATTAGTGCTTATTAGCCTTTATACCTACGATAAACACAGACAGAAGCTGAGAAAAGACATAGGGTATGCCAGGTCTCTAAGGGCAAAGAAAGCGGCTTCCAGAAGGCTGAAAAAGGCCGGGGAGATAATAACTAAAGGCGGGTCAGAGGAGTTCTACGCCGAGATCTACAGAGCTGTTATAGAATATATAGCCGATAAACTGAACATATCGCATCCGTCGATTACCAAAGATGCTTTGGGCAGGAAATTAAGAGAGAGAGGGATATCTGACGAGGACATAATAAAAGAAATAGAATGGCTCTTTGACGTATGCGACATGGCAAGGTTCGCCGCGGGAAAGTTCAGCAGGGAAGACATGAAAGACACCATCGACAAAGCGTCCGACATAATAACCGGACTGGAGAAATTAAAATGAGAAGGGTATCAGCTATAGTTTTATTAATAAACGTATGTTTTTGCGCAAACGTTTCCGCGGCGGAGCCGGAGGAAATTTACCGTAAAGCCAACGTAAACTATGAGAATGAGAATTACAAACGGGCTGTTTCCCTTTATGAGGATTTAGCGGAGATGGATAAAATGAGCTTCGAGGTTTATTACAACCTCGGCAACGGTTATTTTAAATTAAAAGATATCGGAAGAGCCATATTGAATTACGAAAGAGCATTGAGACTGGCTCCGAGAGACTCCGACATCAGAGCAAATCTCAGGCTGGCTAATTCAATGAAGAAAGACAAGATCGACCGACCGGAAATGGGTTTTATCCCTAAAGTCTTTCTTTTTCCTTATAACATGATGAGCGTTAATGAACTCACCCTTAGCGTGTCCCTGTTATTTTACCTTATAGTAATATTTTTGATTTTTTCCGTATTTCTTGTTGCAAAGAGAAAAAATTTTTTTTATACTATCGGTGCTCTATTTTTATTCTTTATGTTTTCTTTGATTCTTCTCGCTGTCAAGATACACGATGAGCATATCGTGAAACGAGCCATAGTAATGGACGGGAAGGTCGATGTCAGAAGCGGCCCTAAAGAAGATTACCTTTTGCAGTTTTCTTTGCATGAAGGCACTAAAATCAAGATAGCGGAGGAACGTCAGAACTGGTACGAAATAGACCTTTCGAATGACCTTAAAGGGTGGCTTCCCAAGGATACCGTCGAGATTATATGATATTCCCGTCAGTATAGCAAAACCACTATATATAGTTATATTATACTGTTTAAATATCAATATATGGTATTTTTTTTCTTGACATTGTTTCAACGAGTGATATACTTAGTTTTATGTTCGTTTTAACCTGCCAAACAATAAAAACAACTCTCAGGAGGTGATGATGAAAGTCGAAGCAAAGAACCGGATTCCCCTTAAAATTTCCGAGAACTGTCTCAAGGTTCTGGAAAGAAGATATTTTAAAAAAGACAAAAACGGGAAAGTAATAGAGACGGTAGAGGAGATGTTTACCAGAGTGGCGAATTATATAGCCGAAGCAGACAGACTGTACGGAGCGACTGATGAAGAAGTCAGGGAAACCGAACAGAAATTTTACAGCATGATGACAAGTTTCGGATTCATGCCCAATAGCCCTACTTTAATGAATGCCGGTAAGGAACTTGGGCAGTTATCCGCTTGTTTCGTGATTCCGGTCGATGATTCCATGGAGTCCATATTCGACGCGATAAAAAACACGGCGATGATACACAAATCCGGAGGAGGTACCGGATTCAGTTTTTCCCGATTGCGCGCCAAAAACAGTACGGTAAGGTCTACGGGCGGGGTTTCCAGCGGGCCGGTTTCTTTCATGAAAGTTTTTAATTCCGCCACCCAGGCCGTAAAACAGGGCGGGACCAGGCGCGGTGCCAACATGGGCATACTTAAGGTAGACCATCCTGATATCATGGATTTTATCAAGTGCAAGGAGAACGATAAAGAGATAACCAATTTCAATATATCTGTCGCTATAACCGAAGATTTCATGAACAAAGTGATTGAAGATAAAGAATATAATCTTATAGACCCTTACAGTAAGAAGATAGTCGGGAGGCTTAAAGCAAAAGAAGTTTTCGATATCATAGTCGATATGGCATGGAAAAATGGCGAGCCGGGCATTGTTTTTATTGACAGGATCAACAAAGATAACCCTACGCCTAAGTGCGGAGAAATAGAAAGCACCAACCCCTGTGGCGAACAGCCTCTTTTACCCTTCGAGAGCTGCAATCTCGGATCAATAAACCTTTCTAAAATACTTACGGGGTCTGACCAAAAAGAGATAGACTGGGACAAGCTCAGATCGTTCGTGCGTTCCGGGGTTCATTTCCTGGACAACGTAATAGACATGAACAGGTTTCCGCTTAAGGAAATAGAGGATATGACCAAAAAGAACAGGAAGATAGGCCTGGGAGTCATGGGTTGGGCCGATATGCTCATACAGCTCGGTATACCCTATAATAGTGACGAGGCCGTGGAACTTGCCGAAAAAATCATGAGCTTCATAGACGAGGAAGCCAAGAGGAAATCCGAGGAGCTTGCCGAGACAAGAGGCGCTTTTCCTTTATATAGCGAAAGCGTATTTTCGGAAGAGTCCGTGGGCATAAGAAGGAACGCCACATTGACCACAATAGCTCCTACCGGAACTATATCGATAATATCGAATGCCTCGAGCGGCATAGAGCCCTTGTTCGCCGTGTCGTATTACAGGAACGTTATGGATAACGATAAGCTGATAGAGACAAACCCGTACTTCGAGGAGATAGCCAAAAAGGAAGGTTTTTATTCGCGAAAACTTATGGAAACCATAGCCAGTAAGGGTTCCATAAAAGACATAAAGGAAATCCCCGATAAGTATAAAAAGATTTTCGTAACTTCACATGATATCGCGCCTATATGGCACGTTCGGATGCAGGCAGCTTTTCAGAGGCATACAGATAATGCGGTATCCAAAACCGTAAACTTTCATAATGAGTCTACGAAAGAAGACGTGAAAGAAGTATATATGCTTTCTTATAAGCTGGGATGTAAGGGTGTTACCATTTACAGGGACGGAAGCAGAGAAGAGCAGGTTTTAAACATAGACTCAAAAAAGAAAGCAATTGAGAAAAAGACGACTTTGCGCGTAGGTATCGACGGTGTGGCTCCCAAACCCAGGCCGGCTGTTATAAAAGGGACTACCACTAAGGTGACAACCGGCTGCGGAAATCTCTATATAACCATAAATGTGGACGAGAACGGGATGCCTTTCGAGGTTTTTATACAGATGGGAAAGGCCGGTGGATGCGCAGCGAGTCAATTGGAGGCGACAGGGAGGCTGGTGTCATTGGCCCTGCGTTCAGGTGTCGAGAACAAGAAGATAGTGGATCAGTTAAGAGGAATAAGATGTCCTTCGCCGTCCTGGGAAAAAGGCGGAAGGATATTTTCCTGTGCCGACGCTATAGCCAGAGTTCTTGAGGTAAGGCTGGGAAGCGGAGAAATGCACAGTAAATCGGAAGAGTTGGAAAAACATTCTCCTCATACGATGATAGAGGATAAGCTCGGCAATGTCGTGGGGGTTTGCCCGGACTGCGGAGCCGCGTTAAGGCATGAGGAAGGTTGTGTAGTCTGCCGTTCATGCGGTTACTCTAAATGCTGATGCGGATTATATAGGATTGTATAATAAATTTTTTATATTTAACCCTTAATTTTAAATATGTCCATAAAATGCGATAACTGGATCAGGCGGATGGCTATTGAAAATGATATGATAAAGCCGTTTGAGCCCGATCAAATAAAACAAGGCAACATCTCGTACGGTCTTTCCAGCTATGGCTACGACATAAGGATTGCCGATGAGTTTAAAATATTCAAGCCCTTAAAAGAGAAGGATACGGTAGTCGATCCTAAGAATATCGATGCCACCTGTTTTGAGGACGTAAAAAGCGCGGAATTTATTATCCCACCCGGTGCGCTGACCCTTACCAGATCATTTGAATATTTTAAGATTCCGCGAAGCGTTTTAGCGCTTTGCACCGGCAAAAGCACTTATGCCAGAGTGGGTATAATGGTGAACATAACCCCACTCGAGCCATGCTGGGAAGGATTCATAACTATAGCGGTAAGCAATGTTTCGGCTGATCCCGTTAAGCTTTACGCCAACGAGGGCCTTGCCCAGGTAGTATTCTTCGAATCGGATCAGGAATGCGCCATTGCTTATTCGGACAGAAAAGGCCGCTACCAGGCCCAAAAACAAATAACCCTTCCAAAATAAAAACTACAAAAACACACCAAAAACAACCTTTTTACTTCAGGCAATATCTAAAAGGGTAAAAAAAACACGAAAATCACGAACTTATTGCACATTTTAGGTATTACCTGAAGTGTGCAATCCCGGTATTTACTTTCCAAATTCTTTCTCAGAACTTGACAATGACAATGCTATTGTGTATACTTATAATAGGGTTTTAAAAAGTATTATAAGAGAATTGCATGAAGAAAAATATGATTAAAATTAGAGAAATATGTCCATGGGTCTCTAAGAAAATCACGAAAAAACCAAGTAAAGAGCTTGGTTTTTTTATGTTTAGGGATATTTCTCGGGCATCGCCTCCTACTTTATGTAGGGCCTCTCTCCCATGGCAGAGGCACAAGACCTATATGAATATTAAGAGACGTGCCCGGGATGCTTTTTTGTTGAGCTTGAGCATTGAAACCGTGAGACCAAAAAAAGACAGCAGGAGAGTTTATTAATGCTTTATTTTCTGGAAGGGAAAAAACTCAAATATATAAGATATATAGCTCTAATATTGACTCATATATTCTTTGTGTCCAATATAGGATATTGTGAGCCATATATCCCAAATAGATATAATACAGATGAACGTCTGCGTTCTATCCTGACCTTTTCATCAATAGCTCAGGACTTCCGGGAGCATCTTAACGGAATCAGCAATGAATATGGCATGGGTTGGCAGGATTCCCCAAACAGACTGATCGGTTATTTAATAGCTGAATCCATACAAGAGTGGACAAAGTCAGGGAGAAGCCTTGAATTCGTCGAAAGAAACCTGGAGAAAGAATTCGCTTTTTTGAAACTGCATAATTTGGTGCGCGTGGAAAGCGAAGACGTTTATTACGTAAAAGCCGACGGAGAATTTTTAAAAATAGACAAAGCCGGTATTAGTTTAATTACGAAAGACGAATTTAATAAAGGGCGCATATTAACGCCGTATAGATTCCTCGAGGAGATAGAGGGTTCGGTAAATGAGGCGGAATCGGCATACGAGAACGACAGCGGCGACAAGGAAGAAAAACTTATCAACGCCGTAAAGGTTGTAAAACGTCATTATTTAAAACCCTATTTCACGGGAGCTGAATACTGGGAGAAGGCCTTTAAATCTCTTCAGCGGCTGATCGACCTCGATTCGGATGTAGCTTATCAGGCTATGAGCTTCGACGTCAGGTTCACGGAAGAGAAAAAGGCTCAGATTATATCGGATTACCGAAAACTTATCGGTGACCAACAGGTGGACGATTTCATTTTTCTTATAGATGAATTCAAGAGACAGGGTAAAAAGTTCGTGTTCATGAACGCTACCTTTGACGGAGGTGGCGTGGCTAACATGTATGCTACTTTAATCCCCCTTATAATAGCCCTGGGCGCGGACGTGCAGTGGCAGATACTCTGGCCCACTGATCCCGCATTTTATGACACAACGAAATATATACATAACGGGATGCAGGGTCTAAAGACCCCCAGGGATCCGGATTGGGAGATTTACGAAAGAACAAACCGCGAAAACTATTTTTTGTATAAAAAATTATTAGATCAGGAGAACACATTACTGATCGACGATCCCCAGCTGGCGGGAATGTTCGATTATTTGAAAAGAGGCTTCTCGAGACTGCACATAGATACATCAGGCACACAACCGCAAGCTCCCGGAGTAAAAACTGCCAATCATCTTATAGAACACTGGAAGAAGGCGGAAGCTTTTTTGCATCAACCGGGACATCCTATTAGAGAAGGTGTCGGGAAGCTCGAAATACCTCATTTGCCATGCCCCCCCGCAATAGATTTATTATCCGATCAAAATAAAATATGGGATTGCGAAGAATACATAAGGACGCATAAACCAAATGTTAAGGATGTCGAAGTTTTTAAAGGGATGAAGGACGACATGGGCAGAGAGCCCATAGAGGGCGACTTTTATGTATACGCACAGGGCAGAGCCGATCCCGCCAAGGGTTTTGTCCATGGCCTGATGGCTTTTGCCGAGCAACTAAAAAAGAATCCTGAATCCGTCATGTGGTATTTTCTCGATGTGGCTAATGACGATCCGGAAGGATATCTTCAGTACCTGCTTTTAAAATTACTGATAGAAGATGATCCTGCGGTTATAGAAACCCTGGAACGGGAATACGTAGAAGGACTTTTAAAGCAGGGAATTCCCGAAAGCGAAATACAGAATCTCCATTTAGCTAATATAAACAAGGCGAGGGAATCAATTCATTCCGGTTTAAATGTCAAGCTGTCGGACAGGATACAGATTTTTACAAGCGGGGATTATACATGGGAACAGCGCGCGGCGTGCGTAGCCAGAGCCGATGTGGGACTGATACTTTCCACAAAGGAAGGATATAATCTCGCCATGTCTTTTCTCGGTTATCATAAATTACCGGTGATAGCCACCGACCTTCCAGCGTTTGCCGACCGCATAGAAGACGGTAAAAAAGGAGGATACAGCGCACACCTGACCGGTGAAATGTCCAGACTTTCCCCTATTTTCTTTCTTGAAGAATATGTTAAATCCAACACACAGGTCCGTGATTTAATATCAACTATAAGCGACAAAATAGGGGAAGCCAGGAACAATCCGGAAAAATCCAGAGAACTAGGAGACGGCTTTCATGAGTGGGTGAAAGATCGGGGACATATTTTATCCATGGCTACGGATTTCTTTGGCCTGGCGTTGTCTACCGAAGAAGAGAGAGAAAAAGCGTCCAAAGACGGGCTTGACCTGAGAGACCTGAGGGACAGGGTCATAGGAAGACTGAAAGCGTCCGGTTCGAAGTTTGCCGATATCTCGAAATTGGATGTTCTGGAAGGTCGCGATCTAGAATATTCTCTGAGGACGGGATATATAGGACAGAAAGACCAGCCTTTTTATGATGAATTGGTAAATATATTTATGGAAAACGGCATTTTCGAGGAGGATGCGCACAGATTGGCAAAGACTCTTGTAAAAACAAAAGAAGGATTGCTGGAGATAATGACTTTGCTGGGAGTCATTACCGAAAAAGAAAAAGATATTATACTGACAAATAATGTTACGGCCTTGCGGGTTTTGCCGGCGGAAGAAAAAAACAGCTTAGCATCCGGGTTTAAACATTTAGTCGAATCGTATGATGAGAACATAACAAGCGGACAAAAAAAGATTTTTATGTTGCGTTTAGTGCCTTTGACGGTCCTTGATCAATTTGCGGAAAGGTATGGTTGTTCCAGGTCGACTATTATAAATGTCATAACAAGACATGCCGATTACCCCCTGTGGATAAAACAAGCAAGCCAAAAAGTAAATGAAATAAAAGAAGAAGTAGGAAAAACAAATGCATGGAGCATAGTTTTGAATCAAGGCATAGAGGCAACTGATGCATGGTTGAAAGAGGCTCGTGTAAAAGTCGATTACATAAAATCAAACATAAAAGGCTTAGGCGGCCATGAATGGTTTGTTGTTATCGGTCAGGGCTTGGATAATATAGATTCATGGCTGGAAAAAGCGGATAAAAAAGCCGAGGCTATAAAAAACAGGGTAGGAGGGAAGGCCAGGGCTTATGAAATAATAATAAGTCAAGGTCCGGAGAACACGGACGAGTGGGTCCGCATGGCTGAGGTAAAAGTAAAAAAGATAAGCAAGGTTTTGCCCAACACCAGTATAGCCTGGACGATAGTATCAAAAAGAAAACTTTCCGAAGTCGAAGATTGGATTAAAGAAGCCGAAGAAGTTGTGAAAAGAATAAAGGGTGTTGTAACTAATAAGCATAATGCGTGGTTTATAGTAAACGCTCAGGGTGTAGATGATGCGGAAGATTGGGTTAAGAAAGCCAGTAGAAAAGTGGACTCAATAAAAGACGAAACAGCGGGTTACGGTTGGCCTATTGTAATAGGACATGGTATCGACGGGGCGGATAGCTGGCTTGAAAAAGCCAGACCCATGATAAAAGACGCAATGGATAGATTCGGTTTAAGCAAATCAGAGGCTTTTAATATAGCTGTTGGACAAGGAATAGATAATTTGATCAATTGGCTTGAAAAAGCCGAGCCCAGAGTCGATGCTATAGAAAAAATAGTAAAGGCAAGAAGCATTGCCTGGAAAATTGTTATTGGTCAGGGAATAGATAATGCCGAAACCTGGGCAAAAAAGGCAATTATAAAAGCTGAAAATTTAAAGGATAAGATAGGCGGCTTAAGAAACGCCCTTTTTGCAGTGATAAATTACGGTTTGGATGGTGCAGACGCCTGGGTTGAACGGGCTCAGTCCAAGATAGAATCGGTAGAAAAAAGGGTGGGCTCAAGAGCGTTGAGTTATCAAATTCTTATAACTCACGGCCTGGATAAGATAGATCCCTGGATGAAGCAAGCCGAAAAGAAGGCATCGGATATAATGAAAAAAGTACCGGGCGGGCGTTATCACGCTTACACTATAATTTTATCCCAGGGATTGGACGGAGTCGACGCATGGGTAAAAAAAGCCGAACCCATAGCAAAGGAAATAGAAAGTATATTAGGCAGCGAGAGCAACGCGTGGATAGCTATAATCAGCCAGGGATTGGATGATGTTGAAGAATGGGCACTCCTTGCCGAAATAAAAGTAAGAGAGATAAGAAATACCGTCGGCGGAGAGAGGAATGCATGGTTTATTCTTTTGAGACAAGGTATAGAAGGAGCGATCGACTGGACAGAAAAGGCCAAACCTGTAGTCTCTAAGATTTTGAGCGAAAAATCGCAAACTCCTGTTGCTACCGTCTGGCATGATCTTATAAACAGGGGTCTCGATATCGAGGAGGCTGATGACTCGGAAACGGCTCATTTTTCCTTAATCTCCAGGAAGAACGCTTTGGGAAGTACGTTCGAGCCCTCGACCGAATTATTCGCCGTTGAAAGAAAAGTTTACAGGGTGCGTGATTTCGATGTTCAATCTTTGCCCGAACTCGAAAGGATAACCGAGGAATCGGGTGTTTTTACCAGTTTCAGTATAAGAGGCCCTACCTCCGGAAAAACCCGAAAAGTAGCGGAATACTTAAGAAAAAACACCTCTCTTATTATAAAAGCCCTGCAAAGATCCGACACCCTGCATTCCGGAATTTTAAAAGACAACATTACAATAATTTTGGCCGATAAATATGATTATATTGCCGGGGATCACGTTACTAACAATATAATAATTTTGAACGCGTCGGATTTATACGATCTTATCAGTGACGAGAATTCGGAATTCAGCGAGGAACTTCTGATTTCTTGTTTATCTGAGGAGCTGGCGCACGAGCGAGGAGCGGGAAATGACGATAGCAGCGAGCAAAACCTGGCAAAAGGATGCGCAGAGTTTTCCTCCAATTTAATGAAATCGAAAGGAAAACTGGACGAATACATAAAGTTTGTCGAGAAATACGGAACAGAAGGAGAGGGCCCCAGAAGTTATGTTGCGTATTTGAGAAAATCGGAATCGGAGCTTCTTTCAGGGATGGGAATAGACGACCTTCTGGAGTACAAACTTGAGATTCTTCAGGGATGGAAAAACAGATTTGCCGATATGTTCAGGGACGAAAAAGGAACAGCGGAAGAGGCGGCATATCAGTCTCAGTTGCTCCGGGAGATGATAACAAGAGTCAAGAAAGCGGAATTATTTATAGACCAGGATTTTATAAAAAGACTGCCTCTTCCCGTAACCGGAAAATTTGAACGCAACGGGAAAGAGTATCACTCTTTGATGTGTCATGGTGTGTCTATACTTATGGCGGAATTTCTGCACGAAACAGGTATAGACAGCAGCAGGTTGTATTCGGCGGTTTGCCCCGATCACAGTTTTATAATCATCGAACTGTCCGACGGGTCGCATTATTTTATAGATACAAGTAATAATCACCCCGAAATACTTCATGGCCATATACAGGATATAGAGAATTATTCCATAGGGAGGGGGGTAGAAAAGAATGGCAGCGTTACAATAAAAATACCCGACAGGTTCATGGGTGATTATCCGCTCATGAGATATATAAATATAACCCGTATACATGAGGGCCTTAGGGCGGCTTTACACATAAACAGGGCCAGCTTGTTGCTACAACACGTTAATAAATTATCCGACTTCGAATCCAAGATAAAGGTTTTAAAATTAGCGGTGCTCGAATGTCAGGATTCTCTAAGGTTTAACTATGAGGCTGTTACGGGATATTATCTTTACGGGATGGCATTGTGGAGAATTTATTTGATAGAGAAAATAAAAGGTAATGTCGGTTCCGGGACTCTTCCAGAACTTTTAGATAACGTAGTATTTTTGCGCAGAAAAGCTTTGGAATTGAATCCGTCCTACTATAATAAAAAAGCAGACTATCTTCTTAATTGTGAGCGGGAAAGGGTGACTTTAACCACAGAACAAAATCCTTTAACGGGATTGCATGCTTTAAACGACGCTATCATAGAATATGATAAAAATGAATTTTTCCCTGAGATAGCACAAGGGTTAAAAGAATTCAGAGAAAGAAATTCGCTTAATATAGGGGGATATGATTTTTCAAAAGGTTGGCTCGGCGCTCCGGGTTATGTACAATGGCTAGGCAAAATCATGTCCCGTATCAGATCGGCGCTGGGACATGACAAAAAAATTACCACTTATTATTACGGAATAGGCGGAGGAGCGGTTAAGCAGGGAATTATAGGGGGATTTGAGGATATTGACATAGTATCGCCTCTTTTAGCGACCGATTATAGCCACTTGATAGGGTCGGATATCGGAGACGGGAATTTTGAGGTTTTTAAAAATAGAATAAGAAAAGATTTATCCAAACTCAAGGCCTATCATCCGGAAGAGATCAGGTTTTCCGAGAAAAGTTACACGGTCGGAGGCAAGAAGTACAAAGTTTTTACCGCCGAATTCGATTACATAAGGCCGAGAAAGGTAGAGGTTTATTACGGGATAGATTCAATGAAAATACCTCCCACCGTTTCATATGACGTATTGTATTCCAGAGGCGCGCCGGGTATTTTAAAAAGAATGCCGGACAGGGTCAGGCAGGCTTTGCTGAGCAACACAGAGAGTTTTGTAGTAATGGAAAATTTTCCCGGAAGCGACGTAAGATTAGAAGGGTTTGAGCGCCAGGAAACGGGAGATACCAGTTGGGCCGGTGAGAGAAGCCTGGATTTCTATAGAAGAACCGAGAAAAAGAAAGAAAGTTCGTATATCGCCCAAACCACCCGGGAAGACCACCACCCCTCATACACAAAACCCGTAAAACTCCTCGACTCATCCCTCTTTGACTTCAAGAGAGAGCATATAGTATCGGATAAAGCCGCAAGAGGCCTGGGAAGGCACGGAAAAGAAATAGTAGAAAGCATAAACGAATCGTTCGATATCCTGAGAAGAGGCCCCCCGAACGGCAATCCTATATTTACCGAAGACCGGTTGCAAACAGCCCTTACAAACGGCTTCCAGCTCTATAAAGGATTCGCCCTCGGAAAGATGTTTCACGACGATACAGTAGGTATAAACCTCGCCCTTTTCCATCCCAAAAACCTGAGAAACATATCGCCTTACACGAGGGCCTTCATAATGGCCCACGAGATACAGCATGCCCTAGGCGCGGATGAGAAAAAGGCGTATGAGGTGATGGTGAGGTTTTTATGTCGTTACGGGATAGATATTGCTATGGAAATCAGCGAAGACATAGCCAATAACTTCACCGGTATGGGAGAATCAGGCAGGAATCTATTGCTTGAGCTGGTGGATAAGGCTATAGGAGAAATGGCATCGGCCGGTTACGGGCAGAAAGAAGAGTCTTTATCAGGATATCAAATCGTTAGAGTCGAACCGTCCGAGTATTCAATGTATTCAAAAATATTAAAAAACATGAAAGAAGAAGAAGAGAAAATCACCGAGCAATATAGAAAACAAGGCAGAAATATAGTAAATAGGGCCGTTGGTATTTTTGAAACTATGGCCAATGACCTGGAAAGAGCGGCTGAAGGCAAAAAGAGTTCGGATTTAGTGACTTTTTGGGTCGTGAAAGATAGCAGCGGCAAAGTGGTCGCTGCCAGGTCTCTGGAAACAGAATCTTATGTTATGCAATTGGGAGAGAGCTGCATAAAAGGTCAGGACGCGGTAAGTTTAAATCATCGAAGGAAAGGCATAGGCCTGTTCTTGAGAAAAACTGCTCTGGAATGGATGTCCGAGAACGGATACGATAATTATGCCGCTTTGATAGACATAAATAATCAACCCAGTTTAGATAATCTATCTAAAATCGGACAGGAAATGGGACTTGCGATTCATTCCTCAGATGAACTTGTCGACGCGGGCCTGGGGTTTTTAAGATATCATCTTTTAAGCATACCGGAATCCATAAACTCTCAAAAAGAAGAATTTGTTATAGGCAAGCTGATGGAGGAAATAGACTCTCTTACTCGTGCCAGCGAGGAACTCACGCACCAAGACGCGGACAACAGCAGATATATGGCGGGCACTTTTTACAAAAAGGGCAGGTTTACGGCGCTTACTAAATTCCTTTTGGTGACCACGGCTTTGGCTACTTTCTTTGTTTACAATAATAAAGATAACATCTCCGGTTTCTTTACCCAGGACAAGAAAACTAAAACCGTAAGAAAGAGATATATAAATTATTTTTCTTCCCTGATACCATATTTCGCGAGGTCTTTTTCTCCAAAGTGCAGGATACTGTTGAACGATATATTGAATAATTTTGATTATAACGAGACTTGTGTCGGAAAATCCGTTGTCAGGTTTACCAGGCATGACGGAAAAAAGACTTACAAAGTGGATTTATCGAAACGAAGGGCGATAGGATGGAGATTTTTCGATATAGACAAATATGGTTCTTTAGATAATATCGGATGGATAGACGAAGAACCTATTTACCCCGGTAAGTTAAGGATAGCGAGTGCCGGGACGCCGCATCCCGGACATGCCGGTTTATGGACAATAACTTTGCCGGATGTTTTTAAGGTAGAGTGGGGCGTGAAAGGGATGGAAGAGTATATTTTAACTTCTTCTGCCTTGCATGAGTTTAGGCATCTGGAAATAAACGAGGGCCTGGATCATAAGGAACAATACAGGAATATAATGGCTGAACTGGGATGTTCTATAAACGAGGCCGCCGCTATCTGGCATGCCATAGACGAATACATATGTGAGAATGAAGACCTGAAAATGCTGGATGAATTTTTGACTGACGAAGTAAGAAAGAGTTATGGGAAAAAGATAGTCGATTCAAGCGTTAAACGCATAGACAGGGAGAGAAAGAAAATACCCGATCAGATATTCCAACGTTTGGATTATGAACCGGCCACTCAATATAAAGAATACAGAGAAAAGCTTACTAAAGAATCGGGACAGAAACACATCGCCCAAACCACCCGGGAAGACCACCACCCCTCATACACAAAACCCGTAAAAC
>CAZEGO010000017.1:0-16382 GCA_964511955.1 uncultured Planctomycetia bacterium
CTATCGTAATGGGTAATCCCGACGCTAATGACAGCGTATTACTCAGCGATATCCTAGACGAGATAGTAGACGAGAAAACCCTTTTGGTTATAAGCGTAGACCTTTCCCATTATCATCCTTACGATAAGGCGGTTCAGCTCGATACCAGCGGGTTGTCGGCTATAGAAAAACTGGACCCAAGATGGTTTTTGGACCAGCTCAAAAGGGGAGAGACGGAAATAGACGCCCCCATAGCCGTACTGGGGGCCATCATGTTCGCGAACAAGCGGGGAGCCAAAGCCAGACTCTTAAAATACGCGAACTCGGGAGATGTTACCGGCGACAAATCACGCGTGGTAGGATATGCCGGTATGGTCATATACGTTCCGGAGGAGAACCAGAACAAAGAGGAGATGATTATGAGCGGCTCTTACCTGAACAAAGAGGAAAAATTAAAACTTATCGATATAGCCAAGACTTCTATAAAAGAAGCCGTTACCGGCGAAAAGCAAAAAAAATTCGAAGTGACCGAAAAGCCCCTAAGACAGAACTCAGGCGCCTTCGTTACTATAAAAAAGCATGGACAATTAAGAGGGTGCATCGGATACACTATGGCGGTCAAACCATTGCATGAGACCGTAAAGGAAGTGGCTGCCTCAGCGGCGGTTAATGACCCCAGATTCAGGCCTGTTTCGAAGGAAGAATTGGAAGATCTGGAAATAGAAATATCCGTCCTGACCCCTTTTAAAAAAATAGAAGGCGTGAACGATATAAAAGTGGGAAAGCATGGGTTATATATAAAGAAAGATTTGTATGCCGGTTTGTTATTGCCGCAGGTGGCTACCGAATACGGCTGGGAAAGAATGGAATTTCTTGCCCATACCTGTCAAAAAGCCGGCCTTCCGCCGGATGCCTGGGAAGACGACTCTGCCGATATATATGTTTTTTCTGCCGAGGTTTTTGACGAGCGGGGAGAGGATATTAATAAATAAAAAAAGCCGTCTGAGACGGCTTTTTTTATAGGCTATAAACCTAATTAGCTTTCGCTATTGTTGTACCTCCCTGATTTATTATCCAACAAAAGTATATCATATTTCCGGGAAAATTCAATGAGACGGTACCTCCTTATCTTTACCGGGCGCCCCCCTTAATAATATAAGTATGAAAATATTGATAACAGCCAGCAGGATACAGGAACCTGTTATCCCAAGCAAAGGAACCAATAAAATCCCGGTTATTATCGCGCCGGCCGAGGAACCCAACAGGTCCAGGCCGTATAAATAACCCGCGTTTTTCCCGGCCGTTTCCGTTTGGCCAAGACATAGTTTATTCGCCAGGGGATATTGAAAGCCTCCCATTAAACCGGCTATTAACGGTAACAATATAAAGACCGTCTGTCCGGGGTTTAGCGAAAAGGCTACCGGCAAGAGAAAGGGGTAAAGACATATCAGTACCTGCAGTTTTATGTAAAGCGCGGCTCCGTTTTTTATTTTATCAATGAAAGAGTTAACACAAAGACTTCCCAGCACCAGTCCTCCCATGAAGGAAGCAAGTATGAGACCGATTTTATAATATACATAGCCATAGATGAACTGGAAAGCCATAATGGTAATAATCTGGACAGATATTTCCGTCAGCCCGGTCGTCGCTACGGACAGGCGGACCATGTTTTTAAAGCGGACTCTCCCGGTTTTCTGAAACAGGAAAAGCGCAAGAAACAAAACAGAGGCTATAAAAACGAGATTATTCCGGTTAATCGTTTTTAGATAGTTTATAGGATTTTCTCCCGACCTGAAAAGACTTGACCATAGAAGCATGTGGTATAAATAGCCCACAGGTTTCATATCACGGTTTATCTCGGCATTTTTTGTTTCTATCCTGTCTTTGGTAAATCTCATTCTTTCCGCGGAAATCTTGAAAGGCAGGTAATATTCCCTTACAAATATGGTGGCTATATCGCGTTTTTTTAGCCTCTCAATCAAGCTCCCGGCATTTTCTGTGAGCACGCCTTTTGTTTTACAGCCCATAAAGTAAGCCGTGTCACCGGGAAAAATGACCACATCCGCGAAGCACGCCTTCATAGTTTTATAAATACTGCCCAGATAAAAGGCTCGTTCGGGATTTATGTAATTCTCCGAGGAAGAAAGCGACAGCGACAGGACGCCGCGGGGAGCCAATATGTTTTTAGCTTCGTTAAAAAATTCCATGGAGTAGAATCTGTTGAGGGTCGCCGTATATGGGTCGGGGAGATCCGATACGATAACGTCATACTTTTTTTCCCGAATCTGCTTAACGAACAGCCTGCCGTCTTGGTTGTGTATGGTTAGCCGCTTGTCTCGCGGAACACCGAGGTATTTTTCGGAAAGCGTTATTAACATGGGATCCAATTCTACGTAATCCAGCTCAACTATATCATGTTTCAGGATCTCTCGAAGAGTTCCGCCTGTACCGCCTCCTATTAACAGGACTTTTTTCGGATTGGGGTGCTGCAGCATCGGGTAGTGGGCGCTTTCTTCCGCGGCAAGAAGATCACCCGAGGTAAAAAATAAGAGGCCGTTTTCGTACAAACTGACGTTTTCACGGTTTTTGATTACCGATATGTTGCCGTATTTTGAGTTTATGCTTTCTATAAGGTTAAAAGGAGCGAATTGCCATTCCCTGGATATTTTCTCCAGGCCCGACGGCCAGCCAAAAAGAAAGCCGACGCTGAGCAGAGACAGGAATACAAGTTTAATCAATCCGGCTCTGAAATATAAGGCCGTCAGAATATTAAGAATCGCCGCCAAAAAAACGCTTTGCATAGGGGAGAAGAATTTGATAATGATAACACTGAATATCACCCCTCCCAGCGACGCTCCTGCGCCCTCAAGCAGATAAACCCTACCGACAGCCTTGGCGGGAGAAGATCCTTTGCCCGAGGCTATTTTAGCGAGCAGGGTAAAAGTAAAACCCAGTAAAAGACATATAAAAGACAGAGAAAGAAAGGAACCCAGGAACATATCCGAGAAGCTCGTCAAGCTTCCCGCAGGGATATCGAAAAAATGCTTTATAGTCCTTATGAAAAATACGTGAAAAGGGATTGCCAGTGAAATAAACAATAAGACGTTTGAGAGTATCGACTCGTCGTCTTTAAATTTAGTCGACAGTTTACCTGCCAGTAAGCTTCCCGCGGAGATCCACAACAGCCAGCTCGCAAGAGTGACCCCTATGGAAAGCTCGTTTCCGTAAAAGACGACCATAAGTTCTCTTATTATGATTATTTGAGATGCGATGGAGGTGAATCCCAGCAATAAGGAACAAATATCAATAGGCGAGGTTTTTACTTTCATCAGGATGATTTTATCATATGAAAGAGTCCGATTCCATAACTAAAGATAAATTGCTTTTTAATGGGTTTTTTGATATAAATAAGGATAGGTTATGATGAGAAAATATATATTATTCCATGTTCTGGTTTTTATGGCGGGACTTTTGATCGCCGTGTCCTCTGCTGAGGCATATAAGAATTTGCCTTTCGATCCCGAAGTAGACGATTCGTCCGATTACGAGAATTTTATCTCTAAGAATACGGAATTCTCAAAAAAGCGCTCCATAAAGGATTTTATTCTCGAATACAACAAAGCCGTTGAGTTTATGTCACAGGAAAAGCGCCAGGAACGAGAGATACCCGATATCGGCGGAAAGCTTATGGACGACCTAAATATAAGATTTCTGGTCGACCGGATAGAAGAAGTCAGCGTGTCCGCGGAAATCGTGGAAGAAAAAAGATACAGAAATTATGACCAGAAAAAAATTAAGTTAATCGAGGAGAATGTGGGCACCTTTTTTATATCATTGTTGATTCCGTCGCGTACGGAGAAAAAACTTCCGGTTATAATAGGCTTGCATGGTCACGGCGATACAAGTAACAGTTTTAAGAATTCATATTTTATGGAAGATCTTGTAAGCGGCGGCTTTGCGGTAGCTATGGTATCTTTCAGGGCGTCACATCATCATGTAGATGACTTGATAAGCCCTCTTTTGTATATGAATGGGTTTACGCTTATGGGTTTGCACGTCTACGAGACTTTGTTGGTGGTAGAATATCTTAAGGATCAGGCATATATAGACTCCGGCAAAATAGGACTTATGGGGCATTCCATGGGCAGCTGCGTATCCAAGCTGGTTTCCCGCATAAGTAGCGACATAAAAGCCGGGGTTTTTGACACAGTAGCCCATTTTTTGACATTCCCGCCTTTCCATTGTGAAACCTTACCGGCGTTAGCTTTCTACAGAAATCAAATAAATGACATAGATACTCTGCCGTTTCCCGCAAAACAATGTAGTTATTGTTACCCGGATAAAACGTCCAGGGAAGACATAGTAGTTTTTTTTAAACAGATTCTTCAGGGAAAGAAAAAAAACATAGGACACGATATAAACAAAAGGGCAGAAAAGGAACAATGAACTCTATAAGCGTATGCGGCATGAAAGAGTTGGACAGAAAGACGATAGAAGATTTCGGAGTGCCGTCTTTGTGCCTGATGGAGAATGCGGGCAGAATTGCCGCCGAGGTCGTTTTAAGTTCTTTGAGAGAGAGAATGAAACCCGAAAATAATACCACGGAAGTTTCTGTATTTTGCGGAACCGGCAATAACGGCGGCGACGGGTTCGTGGCCGCGCGTTATTTAAAACGTCAGGGTTTAAGAGTCGAGATTTATATAGTAGGCGAGGAGTCTGGGATAAAAGGCGATGCCGGGATAAATTTTAAAGCAGCGAAAAACGTCGGTATAGAAATAAAGGAAGCGCGGGATTCCTCAGAATTAAGAAGCGATATGATGCTGGACGCTATTTTCGGCGTGGGACTCAAGGGAGAGATGAAAGGCCGGGCAAAAACCGTAATAAATATGATCAACGAAAACACGGCGCCTGTAATCTCGGTAGATGTGCCCTCGGGGTTAGATGCCGATACCGGGGAAGTTGCGTGCGTAGCGGTAAAAGCGGAGAAGACGGTAACGATGCATTGCGCGAAAAAAGGTTTTTTTCTGGGCAAGGGTCCGGAATATACCGGTGAGATTGTAGTGGCCGATATAGGTCTGATAGGTTAAGGTTTTAAGTGTAAAGTTAAAAAAAGACGTTGAACCTTTAACTTTACATTGAATTAAAAAGGAATCGAGTATGTGTGGGATAGTTGGGTATATCGGAAACAATGAAGCGTTGCCGGTTATTATAGACGGTCTTAAACAACTTGAGTACAGGGGGTACGATTCCGCCGGAGTGGGACTTATCAAAAACGATAAAATAAAAATAGTCAAACGTTCCGGAAAGATTAAAGACCTTGCGGGTTTTGTTAAAAAGCATGCTAATCTTTCCGAAAGTTTTACAGGAATAGGACATAGTCGCTGGGCTACGCACGGTGCTCCGACAAACTTAAACGCTCACCCTCATTCGGATGCTTCGGGCAATATAGCGATAGTACATAACGGAATAATAGAGAACTTTAACGAAATAAAAGAATCTCTAATCAAAGAAGGTTGTAAATTCAAATCCGAAACCGATAGCGAGGTTATCGCCCAATTAATCGGCAAATACTATAAAGGTAATTTTGAAAATGCCGTTTTAGAAACTGTAAAAGAGCTTGAGGGCTCTTTCGCCATAGGAGTCATAAGCAGTAACGCCCCGAATAAACTGATAGGCGCGAGGAAGGAAAGTCCGCTTGTGGTGGGCCTTGGGAAGGGCGAGAATTTTATAGCTTCCGATATTCCGGCTATACTAAAACATACAAATAAAGTTATGTATATTAACGACGGTGAGATAGTTGTTCTGGAAAAAGATAACGTTACCGTTCTGGACCGATGCGGCAGGAAAAAAAAGAAAAAAGTAGATACTATTAAATGGACCCTTGAGAGCGCCCAAAAGTCGGGATTCCCGCATTTTATGCTCAAAGAAATATACGAACAGCCGTCGGTAATAAAACAAATATTATCGTCCAGGATAAAACGAAATTACAGAATATCTATGGAAGGGCTTAACATAAGCGACGCCGATATAAAGAATATTTCGAACGTCGTTATTCTGGCCTGCGGTACAGCCTATCACGCTGGTCTGGTAGGAAAGTATCTTCTGGAGAAGTTCGCCCGCGTATCCGTAAACGTGGATGTGTCCTCAGAATTCAGGTACAGAGATTTTATAATGGGAAAAGATACGCTGGTCATAGCAATAAGTCAGTCCGGCGAAACGGCCGATACTCTTGCCGCCGTCAAAGAAGCAAAGTCCAAAGGAGCTAAAATAGTATCTGTTTGCAATGTGGTCGGCTCCAGCCTTGTCAGAGTTTCGGACGGCGTGTTATACACGTACGCCGGCCCGGAAATAAGCGTGGCTTCCACAAAAGCCTACACGGCTCAATTGGTCATGCTTTATCTGACCGCAATATACATAGCCGATAAGAAAAAATTGTTAAAAAAAGAACTGAAGAGATTTTTATTGGATGAGTTCAAGCGTGTGAGCACCGTCATGCATCACATATTAAAGAATAAAAATTACATACAAAAGATCGCGGGCAAGCATCTTCATTTCGGATCGTTCCTTTATCTCGGAAGAAACGTGAATTATCCGACGGCTTTGGAAGGGGCCCTAAAGCTGAAAGAGATATCTTATATACCGGCAGAGGGGTACGCGGCGGGCGAAATGAAACACGGGCCGATAGCTCTTATAGATGAGTACAGGGCGGTTGTATGCCTCGCCTCCCAATCCGCGCTTTACGATAAAATGGTATCAAATATCCAGGAAATATGCGCGAGAAAAGGTACGGTAATTATAGTAGCCACCGAGGGAGATACGGATCTGAAACGCTTCACCAAAGAAATTATCTATATACCGAAGGTGGACGAGATATTTTCCCCTATAGTCACGGTATTGCCGTTGCAGTTATTGGCTTATTATATAGCGGTAAAAAGAGGGTGCGACGTGGACCAGCCCAGAAATCTGGCCAAGAGCGTAACGGTGGAATGATATGCCGGGCATATTATTTGTTGTAGCCACTCCCATAGGAAATCTTCAAGACATAACGTTCAGGGCAATAGAGATTCTTAAAACGGTCGATATGATTGCCTGTGAGGATACCAGGCACACCGGAAAACTTCTTTCCCGTTATAATATCAACAAACCGCTTACAAGCTATTTTGAGCATAATAAACTCAGGAAAACCGAATACTTATTGAAACTTCTCGCCCAGGGCCGGAGCATCGCGCTTGTGTCCGACAGCGGCACCCCGGGCATAAGCGATCCGGGGTATAAGATAATCAATCTTTGTATCCAAAACAACATCAATGTTAAGGTTGTCCCCGGTCCGTGCGCACTCGTAACGGCTCTCGTGGCATCGGGTTTACCCACAGACAGTTTTGTATTCCTTGGTTTTTTGTCTAGCAAAGGGGCGAAGAGAAAAAAACAACTCACCCGACTGACAGACGAGGATAGGACTATAATTATTTATGAATCACCCCACAGAGCTCTTAAGACGGTACAAGATATACATGCTGTTTTAGGAGACAGAAAAATAGCCCTTGGCAGGGAGCTGACGAAAATGTTTGAGGAAACCATTCGCGTGCGCACATCGGAGGCCATAAAATGTTTTATTGAGAGGCCTCCAAAGGGAGAATTTGTTATAGTTATAGAAGGAAAGAGATAAAAAAATCATTGACTATTTATTTTTTTATGTTAAAGTATTAATACTTTATAAAAGTTTTATTTAAGAAATCATCAGGAGGAGACGTGTATGAAAAAACTATTTGTGTTTAAATCTTTTTTTGTTATAATTATTTTGTCTTTTATAATGTCGGTATGTCATGCTTCAGATACATTAAGAGTCCCTGTCAGAGGTGTGCAAAAAATAGACGAGGTCTTGAAAGATAAAAATCAGTCGCATAAAAATAGGAGCGCGGATTTGAGAAAAACAAAGGAACATAGATTAGCCGCTTTTATATTCGATACAGGATTAAAGCATGATCCGGAAGGATATGGCTATATATCGTTTGAGAAAGACGGTTTCGGCAGGGCACCCAGGTTCGGTAAACCCATGGAAGATGCCATATCTTCCATAGAACGTTATCGTACGCGGCATTTTGGGGATGAAGCGGATAATTTTACCGACGACGTTTATATATTCGGGAGTGGCATAGGCGGGCAAATGACATGTGCCATACCTGCCAAAGGTTTTATAGTTAAACATCGGAACAGAGAGCTTATAGTCTGCGATTCGCTGGGAACGAATTATAAGGCATATGAGGAAAAGATGGTATCTGCCTTAAGAACCAATCCTAATGCTAAATTCTTATGGGTAGTCGGTTCCAAATCCGGAACTACTGACGAGACAATGGTAAATTTCCAGATGAATTTGGCTTTGCAGATAAGAGTTTTGTCGAGGGTTTTTTACGGAGATGACTCTACGGTCGCGCATTCACTTATAGCCAAGCTTCTGGACTCTAATCCTTTGTTTGATAAAAGGGTTTCCGACCTGAACCTTGCCGAAGGGGAAGCCAGGGTATTGAGAGAAGTTTTTAAAAATCTTATCGCGGTAACCGGTTCCTGGGACGAGGAAAAACAAAGCGGGAGTCGTATAGACAGGCTTGTGAAATCCTTTCTGGATGACCTTTACGATAATCCCGAAGACAGGGTAATTTCAATTTTAATGCTGCCTAATTTAGGAGGCAGATTCCAGGGTATAAGTCCAAACGCTTTCGTGTATAACGCTCTTCTGGGCATGGATATAAGAAGCATGCTCGAGGGGGCCCGTGTATTAGCTGTAGAACAAAGGGAGAATCCCGAAGCAAGATCCGGGAAAGTCGCCGAGGAATTATATAAGAATGAGGTAAACCATCTTTTAATAGGCATGCCGAACGATATAATTTTCGGGAATTTGTCCGAGACATTAGGCCAGATTATACCGGAAAGTCTGGGCAAAGGCAGGAGGATAGGAAACCGTTTCGGGATACAGACATACGCCTATGACAGCGCCACTCTTAACAGAGCTTTTAAAAACATAAAGCCTTCCGGCAAAGCTTATCTTGTTATAGATATAAAAGGCCGCGAACCCATGACTCTGGGTAAGGACATAGAAGAGAATAACCTGATAGTCAGATATACCATTGACTCTGTCTCAGAGCCCGAACTTGCTAAATTGATACAGTTTGTCGAGGATATAACGGCGAGAGTGGGCATACTCAATACCGCAAAAGCTCTTTTGGACGCTCAGGAAGAAGACGCTTCTTTGGCCGCGGTGGACGTTTTTGACGAGAAAACTATTATTAAAATTATGAGAGGTCCTAGTGAGGGGGATGAGCATTTTGACGTTTTGCAAAAACTACACGGGATCTACAATGAGATAACCCCTTTTCGGCAGCCCGATGTAGAATTCGCTAAGCGCCTGGTAAAAGGAGAAACCGGAGCCGGCGTAAAAAGATTTAACCCGCAGATTGTTTTAAACGACGGGGGATTGCCTGTGAGGGACGAGGCCGCAAGAAAAAGAGTTTATGGCGAAAACAACGCGCAGGTTTCGGAAGGCGCGATTTTGGACAAATCCTCGTTCGGGTTAAGGAGCGAAGACGGAGATTATAAGACAGGCAAAGATGCCGAAGCCGTGCTGTCAGCGTTCCAAGAGCTTCTGACTAAACCCGAGGCGGGTGGGGAAGACGTTAAAACGGACGTTATCAAGGTCTTAGCCGAGACATACCTACTTCAGAGCGATATATCAAAGTCCGGGATTCCTCTGGATTCTTATGATAAAATGGACAGCCTTAAAACGAAACGTAATGCCCAATTTTCCAAAATAAAGGATTTATTGTCAAAAGGAAAGCTGACGCCGCGCCAGGAAGAGACAGCGTCCGAATTAGCGGCTCTTCTTATAAAGATGCACAGGGAAGGCAAGTCTCTTAATTTCGTGCTTTATGATGACAGGAATAATCGCACCGATATCTTAAAGAGATATCTGGAGTTTATAGGGGTAGACAGATTTGACTTCGGACCGGCCGAACAGCATAAATCTTTCCAGTTGACTTCCGGAGGCGTCGATGTTTCGGGAGAGGTTTTTCTGCACTCGGTAAAAGACCTGGATGAGGTAAGACAAAACCGGGATACGATTATTTCGGACGGATGCGTGCCTGACTATCTGCACGGGCTTTACCCTTCGGAAGTAGCCGAGATTTACCTCAGGGCTTATTCCGACAGGTTCAGGCAGAAGGAAGTAAGTACTGAAACGGCTGTTTTGATGTCCAAAGACCTGACAGAAAACGGGAACATAGCCGACGTAATGGCGGTTTTTACCCGTATGATGCAAATATACGAAGCGAACGCTCCTTTAACGGAGAAAGGTATCTCGATTAAATCGAGCAGAGACACCCAGGCCGGAGTTTAGTTTTTAAGGTTAAAACCTTCCTGCTGTTATTACGAGCCTGTTGCGACGGACGCACAATGGCAGCGCGTTAACTCACCGATTACGTTTTGTCTTTTAATTTTCTTGACAAATTAACTTAACTCGTTTAATATGAATATATTATGAAAGAAATCACAGTTTTTAATTTAACTATTCCCGCCTTTATATACGGTCCCGTTATATATTTTCTGTGGATAAGCCTGTTACTTTTTATTAAAAAAACGATTTTTTTACGGATAGAGAGGGTGGCGAAAAAAACATCTTCTAACATTGACGATATTCTTTTAGAGGCACTTAATTTTCCCCTGGTATTGATTATATTCGTAAGCGGCGCTTTTGTCGTTGAAAAAATATCTCCCATTCTCTCGGATTCGGACCTTTCTAAATTTATAATAATGGCCTTAAAAGCCACTACTGTAATAGCTGTAATTATTTTCCTGGATAAATTATTCAATAATCTTATAAGAGTTTATTCCAGACAGGTGGATATACTTAAGACGTCCGGAGGGCTGGCCAGGGGCTTTGTCAGGATAATCGTAATAGCCCTGGGGCTTCTTATACTTCTGGACAGTTTCGGTGTATCTATTACGCCTCTTCTGGCCTCACTGGGGATAGGCTCGCTCGCCGTCGCTCTCGCTCTTCAGCCTACGTTGGAGAATTTTTTCTCCGGGATACATATTATTATGGATAAACCTGTACAGGTCGGGCAATTTGTAAAACTTGATTCGGGCGAAGAAGGATATGTGGAAAGAGTCGGATGGCGCTCTACCTGGGTAAGGATGCTGCCCAATAACGTAGTGGTCATACCCAACAAGATTCTTGTCAACTCAAAGGTTCTGAATTACTACTACCCTCAACAGGAGCTGGCTGTTCTGGTTCAGGTCGGGGTTCATTACGAGTCGGATTTAAAACACGTCGAGAAAGTTACCTGCGAGGTGGGTAAGGAGGTCATGAAAGAGGTGTCGGGCGGTGTCCCGGAATTCGACCCTTTCATACGGTATCATACCTTCTCGGATTTCAGCATAAACTTCACGGTGATACTGAGAGCCAGAGAGTTCGTGGATAATTATCTTATAAAGCACGAATTTATAAAACGCCTGCATGAACGTTACGCTAAGGAAGGTATAAACATCCCTTATCCTATACGTGCTATAAACTACAGCCAGGAAAAGGCGGAGGGATAATGTTCGTACTGTCTAATTTACTGGAGGCGGCGGCAAGTCTTTTGAGCGTGGTCCTTACCATTCTGTACTGGCTGATATTGATAAGGGCGGTTATCAGCTGGGTAAACCCGGATCCTTATAATCCGGTAGTGCAGTTTCTATATAAAACTACAGAACCGGTGCTTTACCCCATAAGAAAAGTTGTGCCTTTGAACTTTGGTATAGGGATAGACATTTCCCCGATTATAGCTTTTCTTATAATCATTTTTTTAAAGAGTTTTCTGGTTAAGACGCTTTTGGATATAAGCTTCAGACTGAGATAAAGCGACAGCGAAAGGAAAAATATGTGGACAAAAGACAGCCTCAGGAAAGTCGTCGAAAAACAGCTCGGAAATTATTTGCTTATAGGAGTCTCCAATAGAGAGCCTTACATACATTCATACAAGAAATCCAAGATAGTATGGCAGAGATCAGCCGGAGGGGTGGTTACCGCGCTTGACCCCGTAATGAAGGCGTGCAGCGGATTATGGATAGCCCACGGTAGCGGCGAAGCGGATAAAAAAACCGTAGACAAAAAAAACAGGCTTAAAGTCCCGCCCGACGATCCTAAATACACTCTTCACCGGGTTTGGCTCTCAAAAGAGGAAGAAGACGGTTATTATTATGGTTTTGCCAACGAGGCTTTGTGGCCTCTGTCTCATATAGCTTATACCAGACCTAAGTTCGACGAATTTGACTGGAAGATGTACGAAAAGGTCAACAGGAAGTTCGCGGATGCTATTTTAAAGGAAACAAAAGGCCGTCAGGCCTTTGTTTGGATACAGGATTATCATTTCGCTCTCCTCTCGAAATTTCTTAAAGAAGCCGAAGGTAACAATATTATAACCGCGCATTTCTGGCACATACCGTGGCCCAACCCCGAAGTGTTCCGAATATGCCCCAAAAAGACGGAAATACTGGAAGGGCTGCTGGCTAACGATCTTCTGGGTTTTCACATAAGGTATCATTGCGAGAACTTTATATCCACGGTCGAGAAGGAGATAGAGACCAGAATAGACCGCGAGCGGTTTTCAATCGTTAAAAGTGGGCATGAGACACTCATAAGGCCTTTCCCTATAGGAGTGGATTTTGATCATATAGAAGATCTGGCCGAGTCAAAAGAGGCCGAGCTATACACCAGGAGCCTGAAAGAGGAATTTTTATTGAATTATGATTTTATCATGCTCGGACTGGATAGGATAGATTATACCAAAGGGATATTGGAGAGGCTACGTGCGGTGGACAGGTTCGTGGAGAAATATCCTGAGCATAAGGGTAAGTTTGTTTTTGTTCAGATGGGCCGTCTTTCGAGGCTGCATATACCGGTGTATAAGAACCTTAATGACGAGATCAACGCTCTCGTCGAGGAAATAAACTGGAAGCATTCCCAGGATGGATGGGCCCCCATACTTTTTGTCAGGAGGCACCTTGATTATCCTGAGGTAATAGCTTTTTGCAGGCTCGCAAATATTTGCGTGGTAAGCCCGTTACATGACGGTATGAATCTGGTGGCCAAGGAGTATGTGGCTACGCGCACCGACGGCAGCGGAGTCCTGGTGTTGAGCCAGTTTACCGGCTCCTACAGAGAGTTGGAAGACGCCGTTATGATAAACCCTTATGACACCGAGGATTTCGCGGATAAAATCAAACAAGCCCTTACCATGAACAAGCGAGAGGCTAAACGCAGGATGCTTAAGATGAGAAAGAAGATACAGAGTAACAATATATATAGATGGGCAGGTAAGGTTTTATCGGAACTTTTAAAGTTCGAGTTTAAAGAATAATAAAACAATTTGTCATTGCGAGCAAAGCGAAGCAATCTCATCATATTTTCGCTAAAGGCCGTTAAGTAATTTTCTCCGAGATTGCTTCGCTTTGCTCGCAATGACATGTGTGCTTATGAAATATCTATTCAAGGATTGGCGAAAAATCTCCTCGAGAATCAAACATTTCAAACACATATTCCTCTTCTTTGATTATGACGGTACGCTTACGCCGATAGTGTCCGTGCCTCATAAGGCGACAATACCCGTTTCGGTTCGAAATTCTCTTAAAAAGATAAAAAAACACTCCAGGGTGACATTAGCCATCGTAAGCGGCCGCTCGCTTAAAGACGCTAAAAAGAAGGTAGGAATCAAGGATATAATTTATGCCGGTAATCATGGTCTGGAGATAGAAGGAAATGATCTGGGCTTGCCAAAGAGGTTTAAGCCGGGCTATTTCAGCCCCGAAATAAAAAAAATAGAAACCGTGCTGAAAAAAGAATTCCACGGTTTAAAAGGCATAAAGATCGAAAATAAAGGCGCAACGCTTAGCCTTCATTTCAGGCAGGCCAGGGGGGTAAAGGAAGAAACCATAGAGAAAAAATTCAACATAGCGTTGTCTCCGTATTTAAAGTCGGACAGGATAAAAACCGGCAGGGGCAAGAAAGTGCTGGAAGTGAGGCCCGGCCTTCTTTGGGATAAGGGTAAAGCCGTCAGCCTGATATTAAAGAAGAAAGGAAAGGGCCTTGTCTTTTATTTGGGCGATGATGTGACCGATATGGACGCCTTCCGGGCCATTAAGGGCAGGGGGGTATCGATTTTCGTTGGAAGGCGCAGCGCGAAAACAGGAGCGGACTATTATTTAAAAAATCCGCGCGAGGTCGAAAAGTTTATTCAAAAATTTCTGGACACACTGGGCAACTTGTAATATATTTATATCAATGAGAAATGCTGACATGAATACGCAAAACGATAAATCTTTCACCTTTTTCACCAGGCTTCATCTCAGGATCCTGACGGGTCGTAAGGCGTCGAATCTTACCGAATTTCTGAGACTCCTTAAAAAGGTCCCGGGCACGTCTATATATTATCATACTCATCATTTCCTTCAGCAGCATCGTCAGCTTTCACCGGAGCCGCCTAATGATTTCGCTTACTGGGTTAGCAACGCTCTGAATGAAGAGGCGCTGGGAGAGAAGATCGCCAGTATAGACACCATCGGTTTTCATACCATACGCGATTTAAGAGACGAGATAGTCAAAGTGATCGAGGAATACATAAAGGAAAACCCCAGGGCCAAATTAAGATTCGCCTCGCCCTCAAAAGTGTTTCATTTTATAGAGAGTAAAAGTTTTATCCTGGCTACTCCTCACGTAGCGAGAAATCTGGAAGAATTCGCGGCTATATTAAAAGAGATTACAGTGGATTCATTGTATTTTCATATGTTCGAGGCAAGGCTCCGGCTTGACAAAGAAACAAACGATTTTTCTTTCTGGCTCGGAACTTCTTTGATGGAAGAAGAACTTGCAGCCGGGTTGAAATCCCTGGACCCTTATACTTATACCATGGAGGCGTTAAGAAGTAAGATCGTAGACCTTGTAGAGGAAAGAATAAGGAATGGAAAAGCTAAATAGATTCATAGATATAGTCGGCGCGGATAAGATAGAAGAGCTCAAACTCCTTTCATCGCGCCTTGAGGGAAAGGTTATACAACATATAAATTCCACCGCCAAGGGCGGGGGCGTGGCCGAGATACTCAGCAAGATTATACCTCTTATGCAGGAGCTCGGGGTAAACACGCAATGGGATGTTATAAAAGGGACGCCGGATTTTTACGACACGACGAAAAGCTTTCACAATGCCCTTCACGGTAAAAATGTCAGCATTACGGATGGGATGTGGAAGGTATTTAACGAAGTGAGTTATCAGAACATCAGGGACATGAACCTGTACGGCGACGTGATGTTTATACACGACCCTCAGCCGATAGCTCTGATAAAACGGAGAGGAGGCATGAAGGGCAGTAAATGGATATGGCGTTGTCACGTCGATGTCTCCGGGCCGGACGAGAGAGTGTGGGGATTTCTTGAGAGATTTATAAATAAATACGATTCGGCGGTGTTCTCCAGCGCTCATTTCGCGCACTCGATGAAGACGGAACAGGTCCTGATATCGCCTTCCATAGACCCCTTCAGCGATAAAAACAGAGAGCTCACTCAAAAAGAAATAGACGCTGTCCTGAATAAATATAAAGTAGATCCTTACAAAAAACCAATGGTCTGCCAGATTTCCCGATACGACGCGTTAAAAGACCCGGTGGGCGTAATAGAAGCCTATAAACTGGTCAAGAAATACGTGGATTGTCAGTTGCTATTAGTGGGAAACAGGGCATCCGATGATCCCGAAACCGATAAAATATACAATCAGGTTCTTGAAGCTAAGGGAAATGATCCTGACATAACGGCGCTTCTCGTGGAAGATATCCCGAGCGAGATTAACGCTTTTCAGAGGACAGCGGCCGTGATAGTGCAGAAGTCCATAAGAGAAGGGTTTGCTCTTACGGTATCCGAGGCTTTGTGGAAAGGAAAACCGGTAGTAGCATCCAGGGTGGGGGGCATACCTTTGCAGATAAAGCATAAGTACGGCGGATTGCTGTGCAATAGTATCGAGGGAGCGGCCTTTTCTATTAAACAGCTTCTCAACGCTCCGGTGTATGCCAAAAAACTTGGAGAGAACGGCAAGGAACATATCAGACAGAACTTTTTACTTACCCGCCATATAAAAGAGTATCTGTTGCTCTTTTTATCGCTTTACCATAGAGACAATGTAGTGGTTTTGTAGTTTATGCTTTAAGAAAGAAGGTGTAAACATGGAAGGTGCGATTTTTGACCTGGATGGGGTTATTGTCGATACGGTACCGTTGCATTTCAAGGCATGGAATAGGATGTTTACCGAACACGGCAAAGAGTTTGACTTTGAGGTATACAAGGCCAAGGTGGACGGGATCCCCAGGATAGACGGCGCGAAAGCCGT
>CAZEGO010000018.1:0-15806 GCA_964511955.1 uncultured Planctomycetia bacterium
TAATTTTTTGTTTTCGGAAACGGAAAAGAACGAAATAAAAGATAAAATGGGGATTAAAAGAGACACCCCCGTAATAGGTACAATTTCCAGGTTTACTCCGGATAAAGGGTATGATATCCTGGTCTCCGCGTTTTATGAGATACTCAAGAAAAAACCCGGCACTCAACTGGTCCTTACGGGCGAAGGTAAAAATCGGGATAAAATATTAGAACTGGTGGAGTCTCTGGGATTAAGAGAAAATGTCGTTTTTGTAAAGTCACAGCTCAATACCGCCGCTGTTTTAGCTGTTATGGACGTGTTCATGTTTGTTCCCAGGAGGAGAGAGGGGTTAGGTCTTGTGCTGCTCGAGGCTATGGCTTCCGGCAAGCCCGTCGTAGCCGCTAGAACGGGAGGCGTAGGAAGCGCCGTGCGGAACGGCGTGAACGGGTTTCTGGTAGAGCCTTCGGACCCGTCGGTTTTGACGGAACCTGTTATGAGACTACTGGATGACAGGGAACTATACGCTAAGATGGCCCAGGCCGGACGCGAACTGGCTGTAGCCAAGTTTTCCGTAAACGGTATGAGGTCAAAAGTGATTTCTCTGTACACAGAAGTCCTGAAAGGTAAAAAAAATGAGAATATCAAGAAATAGATTTTTCTTGGCGGCCCTCACAGTTATACTGGTGTTTAGCCTGTGGGCGAGACAACAGTATGTGATACCCGTTATCATGTATCATTCGATCGACGACAATGCCGGTCAGACCAAATTAAGCGTTTATCCCGAAAGCTTCGAGAGACATATGGTATTTCTGAAAGAACGCGATTATAACGTGGTGCCTTTTGATGAACTGCCCGGCATGATAAGAAAAGGAAAAATCCCCCGCAAAACAATAGCAATAACGTTTGATGACGGGTTCGAAAATAACTATGAAATCGCTTACCCGGTTCTTAAGGAACTGGGGCTACCGGCTACTATATTTATAAGCCCCGGAAAAATAGGCAGAGAGGGATACCTGAATTGGGGTCAGGTAAAGGAAATGTCGGATAGCGGTATAATATCCATAGGCAGTCATACGATAACGCACGCTTATCTGCCGGGAATGTCCGATGACCGCCTCGACGTGGAAATAGTCGATTCAAAAAGAGTCATAGAGGAGCGGATAGGAAAGCCTGCAACGGAATTCAGCTACCCGTTGGGAGGGTTCGACCAATACATAAAAAATAAAGTCATATCGGCGGGATACAGAGTGGCGGCGGCCACGAACCCTGGCAAAGATTATCCCGCGCATGACATTTTCGCAATGAAACGGGTAAGGATATCGAGGACTTCCGACAACCTGTTCGTCTTCTGGATAGAAACGTCGGGATTTTACACGTGGATAAAAGAACACAGGGATGAAGACTGATAAAAACACCGCGCCAAAACGCATTCTTATAGTAAACGTTAATTGGATCGGGGATACTATTTTCGCCACGCCTTTCATAAGAAATTTACGCGAGACGTGCCCGGATTCCTATATCGCCGTTCTTACTCACCGCAGATGTAAAGACGTTTTATCCGGCAATCCCAGATTAAACGAGATAATTCTTTATGACGAAAAAGGCGGGGATGCGAATATATTCCGTAAAATAAAAAAGATATTCTATATAAGATCGAAAAAATTCGATACGGTTTTTATTTTAAGGAAATCCCTGAGCAGGACGCTCCTGGTCTTTCTGGCGGGCATACCGGAGAGAATAGGCTATTCTAATAAAAAATCGGGATTTTTTCTGTCCAGGATAATACCCGAGCCCGCTGTGCGGTTGCACAGGGCAGAATATTTTATGGGCCTGATAAGGGGCATCGGGGCGGAACCTAAAAAGACGGATTGCGAATTTTTTATATCCGATAACGACCGCGCAGAAGCCGCGAGGATTTTGAGCAGTAACGGTCTTACCGCGGGAAAGAGGTTCGTGGCGATGAACCCCGGAGGCAATTGGGCCCCCAAAAGATGGCCGCCCGATTATTTCGTTAAATTAGGAGACAGGATTACTTCGGAACTCAAAAAGGAAATAGTGTTGACCGGAAGCGAAAAAGACACGGGACTGTGCGGCCAAATAGCTTCCGGAATGGTTAACAAACCTATAATGTTATGCGGAAAGACCGACCTGAAGACCTTAGCGGCTGTGTTTGAAAAATCGGATTGGGTTGTCTCGGGCGATTCCGGCCCCGCGCACATAGCCGCGGGAGTCAAGGCACGTGTTCTCGCGCTTTTCGGGCCGACTTCGGTGGATATAACAGGCCCCTATACCGGTTCTAGCGCGAAGATACTGCGTAAAGACACGGGATGCGAAATCCCCTGTTATAATCCCTGTTGCGCGGATAATAGATGCATGAAAGCCGTAACCGTAGACGACGCGATCAAAGCGATGTCATGAAAAAACAAAATATAAGAAATAATCTTTTCATGACTTTAAGTAACGCAGGCGATACTGTCCTGACTTTGCCGGTCTTATCCTCGCTGAAAAGTAATTTTCCGGATTCCGGGATCCGCTTTGATAGAAAAGATGGACGTCTTCTTAACGCAGGGATTACCATGAACTATAAAAGGATACTTATAATAAGGACGGATAGAATCGGGGATGTGGTTTTGTCTCTTCCGGCCGTCAGAGCAGTCAGGAAGGCCTTTCCCGGGGCCTATGTCGCGGCGATGGTCTCTCCCGCGACCAAAGACATAGTCAAGGGCAATCCCGACATAAACGAAATCATAATTTACGACAAGAAAGGTAAGCACCGGAATTTTTTTAAAACCCTTGTTTTTTCCTTATGGTTGAAGAAAAAGAAGTTCGATATAGCTTTGATCCTGCATACTACGGCCCGGGTGAATCTTATTACTTGCCTTGCCCGGATACCGAAAAGAGCGGGGTATACCAGAGGAAAGATGGATTTTCTTCTTACGGATAGATTATACGACGTTAAACGGCTCGGGGAGAAACATGAAGCGGAATATTCCCTGGATCTTTTAAGGTCTGTGGGTATTAAAGCCAAAATGTCGCAACCCGTAGTATACATAAACGAGATGGACGAAGCTAATGCCGAAAGACTGCTTAAGGAGAACGGTTTAAGAGAGAGGGAGAAGTTTATTGCCGTCCATCCCGGAGCCAGCTGTATATCTAAGAGATGGCCGGAGGAGAATTTCGCTTTAATCGCGGACGCGCTATCCGAAGAGTTGGGTGTCAGGATAGTCTTATTATCCGACGAAGAAGAATCTCCGACGGGAGAAAAAGTCCGGTCTTCGATGAAAAAAGAGCCGGTTTTTCTGTGCGGTAAGACTTCGTTGGGAGAAACAGCCGCGCTACTTAAAAAAAGCATGTTGTTTATATCCAATGATTCGGGACCGGTACACATAGCGTGTGCCGTAGGCACACCAACCATATCTATATTCGGCAGGAACCAGAGAGGGCTAAGTCCTGAGAGATGGGGTCCTCTGGGAAAAAACAGCGCATACCTGCATAAAAAGGTCGGATGCTCGGAATGCAGGGCCCATAATTGTAAAAAAGGGTTTATGTGCCTCAAGGAGATCACGCCGGAAGAAGTCATCGATAAAGTGCGCGAGTTAACGAAAGACAATGCGAAATGAGCAAAATTTTTTTTGTTTTAATTTTTTTGATATGTATATGTGGGTGTGCCCTTACGGGTAGTCGCTACTGGATTAAATACGGCTCGGAAGAGCGGACAACAGAAATAGAGTCTCCCAAAAAAAGACTTCCGGTAGGCGAAAGGCTCACTTACAAGGCCGAATGGATGGGGCTCGATGTAGGGATAATAACGCTTTCGGTAGAAGGTATTACCCTGAGGAACGGTCGTGAAGTTTATCACGTTAAAATGTTGGCCGAGAGCACACCTGTTATATCCAAGATTTATAAAGTACGGGACGAAATATCGACCTACATCGATATCGAAAAGCTGTATCCTGTGAGGTTTGAGAAGAAACAGAGAGAAGGCGGTTATAAATCGGATGAGTATATCGATTTTAATCATGAAAAAGGCAGGGCTTTTTACTTTTCCCGCCTTAACCACAGCAAGAAAGAATATGGCATACCGAAGGGCGTTCAGGATCCTCTGAGCTGTGTCTATTTTTTCAGGCTTAAAGACGTGGCTATAGGGAAATCTTTATTCGCTAACGTAAACGCCGATGACAAAAACTATCTTCTCGAGGCCAAAATACATAAAAAAGGCATGCTGAATGTCAAGAACGTTGGAAAATGGGACGCTTTTCTGATAGAACCGTTGCCTTGGTTTCAGGGAAAAGTAAAAAGAAAGGCGAAGGTCACGGCGTGGTTTTCCTCCGACGAACGAAGAATACCGCTTTTAATAGTGACTAAAGGAATTCCTTTTGTGGGATCTATTACAATAACTTTGCAGAAGATAGAGCATCTTGACACTATTTCTCAATAATGTTAAAATGTCCGCAATAGTTTATTGTAGAGGTTTTCAGAATTAAGAATGAGATTAAGTTGACACTTCAGGTATTAGCTAACGTGTCAGGAAAACCGCGAATTTTATACATAATTGCACATTTCAGGTAATACCTGAATTGTGCAATTGTAAGTAACTTGTGCACTTGTGTTCTTATTCACTAATTTGCATTGGACATATATGTCTAAAGATAATATAGATATAAGACTGGAAAAATTAAAAACCTATCCGATAGCGAAAAGGCGCAGCAAAGTCAATAAAAAAGATTTTGCGTGTCCGCCGGTCAAGGGAGTGTCTTTCTTTCAATTTTACAAATCCCTGCCAAAGATACTGCAGGGCGCTGACTTCAGAAAGATAGTCGATTCGATAGTCAACGCCGTGAAAAACAAAAAACCCGTAATCGCGATGATGGGCTCGCATGTTATCAAGTGTGGGTTGAATCCCGTAATAATAGATCTTATCGAGAAAAAAATCATCACCGCGATAGCACTGAACGGTTCGGGTGTCGTGCATGATTTCGAGCTGGCTTTAATCGGCAAGACTTCCGAGGACGTGGAAGAGGGCCTCAGGGACGGTAGTTTCGGTATGGCCAAGGAAACCGCACTTTACATAAATGGTGCATTGGGCGAGGCTGTCGAGAAAGGTATAGGGGCCGGGCTGGCAATAGGCCAGGTCATAAGCGAAGAAAAACTGTCTTTCAGGAAGTCGAGCCTTTTATATAATTGTTTTAAAAATAATGTGCCCGCCACGGTTCATATAGCCATAGGTACGGACATAATACATCAGCACCCGAGCTGCGACGGAGCCAATACCGGAGAGGCTTCTCTAAAAGATTTTCACAGTTTCATAGAGGTTGTATCGGGCCTTGAAAAAGGCGGGGTTGTTTTGAATCTGGGTTCTGCCGTTATATTGCCAGAAGTATTTCTTAAAGCATTGAACATAGCCAGAAATCTGGGCCATAAGATAGCTGATTTCACGGCGTGTAATTTTGACATGAAAGACAATTACCGGCCGCGTAATAACGTAGTAAGGAGACCGGTAAGTGGCGGCGGCTCGGGGTATACCGTTATAGGGCATCACGAACTCATGATACCGCTTTTGGCTCAGGCTGTAATAGATAGCTTATGAGAGGAAAAGGACGTATAGAAAAAATAGTATCGGGTTTTTCTGGACTTAATATTCTCATAATAGGGGATCTTATACTCGATGAGTTTTTATGGGGGGACGTATCCAGGATATCACCCGAGGCTCCCGTGCCGGTAGTATGGATAAAATCCGAATCGTTTATGCCCGGGGGAGCGGCTAACGTCGCCAATAACATAAATGCCCTGGGCGGAAAACCTTTGCTGGTCGGAGTGGTCGGGGATGATGACAGGGGCAGGATGCTCAAAGGGTCTTTGAATTCCAGAGACATAATTACCGACGGCGTGATCGTTGACGGCCGCAGGCCCACGACCCTTAAAACCAGGGTAATAGCCCATCATCAGCAGGTAGTCAGAATAGATAAAGAGAAGCTCGACGGACTCAGCAAGGGTGTAGGCGGCAGGATAGCGGAATACGTGAATGCTACGATAGGGAAAGTGGACGCCGTGATAATAGAAGACTACGGCAAAGGCGTCGTCACCCCGGACCTGCTTAAATACGTTATAAAATTAGCGAGAAAGCACAACAAGATAGTGGCCGTCGACCCAAAAGAAGAGCACCTGCATTATTATAAAGGAGTCACGGTCATAACCCCCAACCATCACGAGGCTTCGGCCGTTACAGGTATAAAAGTAAGGGATAAAAAGAGCCTGGAAGACATAGGGAAGGCTTTAATAAAAAAATTGAACTGCGAAGCCGCGCTTATAACTTTAGGTGAAAACGGAATGCAATTATTCGAAAAAAAAGGACGTATTACGCATATACCCACTGTGGCACAGGATGTCTTTGATGTGTCGGGAGCGGGAGATACGGTTATAAGCGCTTTTACCATGTGCCTTGCCTCGGGGGCCGGCATGATAGACGCAGCCAGGATATCAAACGCGGCAGCGGGAATAGTAGTAGGTAAAGTAGGTATAGCCGTAGCAAAACAAAAAGAAATAATCTCTAAAATGAGCAGTTCATAGTTTTTCGGCCAAGAGCCAAGAGCTGAGAGCTGAGAGCTAACCATGGACGCAATAGGAATAATACCAGCCAGGTACGGAGCGACAAGATTCGAGGGGAAGCTTTTGGCCGATTTCTGCGGAAAACCGGTTATACAGCATACCTGGGAAAATGCGAAAAAGTCAAAAGCCATAGACGATCTTATCATAGCTACGGACGATAAAAGGATATTCAATGCTGTAAAAGGGTTCGGCGCAAAAGTTACTTATACTTCGAAATCCCATAAAAGTGGTTCGGACAGACTTACCGAAGCCGTTTCCTCTATCGACGCCAAAGTAGTGGTTAACATACAGGCTGACGAGCCTCTTGTGCATCCGACAATGATAGACGACGTGGTAGACCCTGTTTTGAAAAACGATGAAATAGACCTCGCTACGTTATGCCATAAAATAAGGACACAGGAAGAATTATCCGACCCTAACGTGGTAAAGGTGGTATTTGACAGAAAAGGTTTCGCACTTTATTTTTCAAGAAGCCCCATACCCTATGGTGCGGTTAAGAGCAGTGCGTCTTATCCGAAGACCTGTTATAAACACATCGGCCTTTACGCATATAAAAAAGATTTTCTTTTTACCTTTAAAAGCCTGTCTCAATCAAGGCTGGAAAAATCGGAGAAACTCGAGCAGCTCAGGGTGCTGGAAAACGGATATAAGATAAAAGTAGTGGAATCGAAATTCGATACCGTGGGCATAGACACGCCCGCCGATCTGATGAAAGCGACGGAATTAATAAAAAATTCCAATAAGGTCAGTTTTTTGTGAGGCGATTCATTATATGAAATTTAAACATTTTATCAAACAACACAACTTGACACTTCAGATGTTACCAAAAATGTTAAGAAAAGCTCGAATTTCATACATAATTGCACATTTCAGGTAATACCTGAAATGTGCAATTATCTCAATGAGATATTTGTAGATAATCGGTTTTAGGAGGGAGCGAGGAGGCAGCTTGTGCCAAAGTACATTTTTATAACAGGGGGAGTTGTTTCGAGCTTGGGGAAAGGCATAGCCTCGGCGTCGATAGGGAAACTGCTGGAATCCAAGGGCCTTAACATAACCATTCAGAAATGCGATCCTTACATAAATGTGGACCCGGGGACGATGAATCCTTTCCAACACGGAGAAGTTTACGTGATAGACGACGGAACGGAAACAGACCTGGACCTCGGTCATTACGAGAGATTCACAAAAGCCTTCATGACAAAGGAGAACAATATAACCACCGGCAAGATATATCATTCTGTGATAAACAAGGAAAGACGCGGCGATTATCTGGGCGCTACAGTGCAGGTGGTTCCTCATATAACTAATGAGATAATATCTCACATAAAAAAAGTTTCCAGCGGCAGAGACATAGACGTGGTCATATGCGAAATAGGTGGTACGGTCGGTGACATAGAGAGCCTTCCGTTTCTGGAAGCGATAAGGCAGTTCAAGCAACAGATGGGCAGAGGTAACGTTATAAATATTCACGTTACCCTGGTACCGTACCTGAAGGCGGCGCAGGAAGTAAAGACAAAACCTACTCAGCATAGTGTCAACAAACTGAGAGAGATAGGTCTGCAGCCCGAAATATTGATATGCAGGACAGAGAAAACGTTGTCTAAGAAGGTAAAAGAGAAGATAGGACTTTTCTGCAACGTGGATGAGGACGCGGTCATAGACGCCCCGGATGTAAAGGATATATATGAGGTGCCCGTGCTTTTTCAACAGCAGGGACTCGGTAAGATAATAATGAGACTCCTGGAACTGAGATATAAACAGGGTGAGCTCGGTGACTGGAAAAACAAGGTGATAAAAAGGGCATTACATCCGGCTAAAAAAGTGTCCATAGCCGTGGTAGGCAAGTATATTGAGCTCAATGACGCTTACAAGTCCATATACGAGGCCCTGAAGCACGGTTGCATAGCCAATGATTCCAGGATGGATATTAAGAAAGTGGATTCCGAAAAAATAGAGAAAAAAGGTATCGACGGTTTTCTGGAAGGGGTCGACGGCATACTGGTGCCGGGCGGTTTCGGTACCCGCGGTATCGAAGGGAAAATAAAGGCGATAAAATACGCAAGAGAAAAAGATGTCCCGTTCTTCGGTATATGTCTCGGCATGCAATGCGCCGTTATAGAATTTGCCAGGAACGTATGCGGCCTTAAAAAAGCTAACTCCACGGAGTTCGAGAAAGCTACGCCTTATCCGGTTATAAGTCTTCTCGAGGAACAGAAAAGGGTCAAGGAAATGGGCGGTACCATGAGGCTGGGTCTCTACCCCTGTAAGCTTAAAAAAGGAACCCGTTCGTACGAGGCTTACGGAAAAGAAAAGATCCACGAACGTCACCGTCACAGATATGAATTCGATACGCATTATAAGAGGAATATGGAGAAAGATGGTCTCGTGGTTTCGGGAACATCTCCCGACCAACGACTGGTGGAAATAGTGGAAATAGATAAGCATCCGTGGTTCGTGGCATGCCAGTTTCACCCTGAGTTTAAGTCCAAACCCGACGACAGTCATCCTCTTTTCAGGGATTTCATAAGGGCCGCGCTCTATCATAAGAAAGAGAAGGAAAAATGAAAAAGACCAAAATACTGAGCGCCGGCAAAGTTAAAATAGGCGGAAACAAGCCTTTTGTTTTAGTGGCAGGGCCATGCGTTATAGAGAGCAGAAAAAGCACGCTGTCCCATGCCGAAGCCATAAGGGATATTTGCCGTGCGGAAGGCGTGCCTTTCATATTCAAAAGTAGTTACGACAAAGCCAACAGGTCGAATATAAAATCATATAGAGGGCCGGGTATGGATAAGGGACTTTCCATACTTTCCGAGGTCAGAAAAAAAATAAAAGTCCCCGTCCTCAGCGACGTTCATTGCAGGTCGGAACTGATTGAAGCAAGCAAGGTGCTGGATATCATACAGATACCTGCTTTTTTATGCCGCCAGACGGATTTTCTCGTGGAAGCCGCCGGGACCGGGAAAATAATAAACGTCAAAAAGGGTCAGTTTCTTTCGCCCTGGGACATGTCTAACGTAATAGAAAAAATAATGTATTCGGGAAACAGAAATATCATTGTTACGGAACGCGGGGCTGTGTTCGGATACAATAATCTGGTAAGCGATTTTCGTTCGCTGTGTGTTTTAAACCGATTAGGTTATCCGGTAATGTACGATGCTACTCACAGTGTTCAGCTTCCCGGAGGAAAAGGAAGCTGTTCCGGCGGGCAGAGAGAATTCATCCCTGGCCTGGCACGCTCGGCAATAGCCATGGGATGCGACGGTTTATTTATGGAGGTCCACAGGAACCCTGATAGCGCTCCGTGCGACGGACCTAATATGATTTCGCTGAAAGGCCTGAAGAAACTCCTGAGTCAGGTAAAAAAAATAGACGGGATAGTAAAATGCTGAAAAAAACAGCGAGACAGGTATTAAAAATAGAAGCCGACTCTATAAAGGATCTTACTTCAAGGATAGACAAAGATTTCGAGAAAGCCGTGGATATAATATACGGATGTAAAGGCCGTGTAGTGGTCACCGGTATGGGGAAAGCCGGTATAATAAGCCAGAAGATATCCGCGACCCTGGCTTCCACCGGTACCGCGAGCCTATGGTTGCATTCGGCCGACGCAATACACGGAGACTTGGGCAGGGTCAGGAAGGAAGACGTTGTGATAGCGGTGTCCAACAGCGGGGAAACCGAGGAAACCGTCAGGCTGATACCGTACATTAAGAAAATAGGCTCGAAGCTTATAGGTATGACAGGCAGGAAAGGTTCGACTCTGTGGGTAAACAGTGATGCCAGGCTCGATGTTTCCATAAAATCCGAGGCATGCCCTCTGGGGTTGGCACCCATGGCAAGTACTACCACCATGCTGGCTATGGGGGACGCGTTATGTGCGGCCCTTATGGATAAAAGAGGTTTTAAAAAAAGCGATTTTGCTTTTTTACATCCGGGCGGGGACCTGGGGAAGAGACTTCTTTTAAAAGTAGACGACATAATGAGAAACGGCGCTTCGAATCCTATCGTCAAAGAAAACAGGAACGTGAAAGACGTCCTGCTTTCCATTACGTCCGCCAGGGCGGGTAGCGCAACCGTTGTCGATGCCAGAGGAAAGGTGAAAGGCATATTTACCGACGGCGACCTGAGAAGGCATTTAAAAAGCGGGGAAAACCTGGCGGAGAAAAAAGTAAAAGACGTGATGACAAAAAATCCGAAGACCCTTAAGGCAGGGTGCCTGGCTGTGGAGGCTTTGCGCGTGCTCAGGGAGAATAGGATAGACGAGATACCCATAGTCGACGAAAGGCATCGTGCGATAGGACTTATAGACGTGCAGGATCTACTGAAAGCGGGGCTTGTATGATAGAACAAAAAGCGAAAAAAATAAAACTTTTCATATCCGACGTAGACGGCGTGCTCACCGAGGGACGTATCGTATACGATAATTACGGAGACGAGCTTAAATTTTTCAACGTGCAGGACGGTTTCGGAATGGTGCTTTTGCGGAAAGCGGGTATAAAGACGGCGATTATAACAGCCAAGAAAACAAAAGCCGTTGAACGGAGGGCGCGCGATATGCGGATAAACGCCTTATATTCGGAGCATAAAAAACTGAAAGCTTACGGGAAACTTTTGAAAAAGTTTAGACTTAAAGACGATGAGGTCTGTTTTATAGGAGACGATATCCTGGACCTTCCGATTATAAAAAAAGTCGGATTGGCGGTTGCTCCTCCCAACGCGGTGGATGATATCAGAAACAGAGTTCATTACGTTACAGGCAAAGAAGGTGGAAAAGGGGCGGTGAGAGAAGTTATAGAGATCATACTGAAGTCCCAGGGCATATGGGATAAAACAGTGAATAGCTATCTGGGCTGATGTTTTATTTTGACAGAAACTTAATCTGATATATACTTTATCTATGGCTAAAAAGAAGATCGACTGGGAAGAAACACGCAAGCTTAAAGAGGCGTTATTTAAAGCGGAGAATGAAATACAAAGGCTGTCGGCCGTAAAATCGGATTTTGTCTCAATAGTGTCGCATGAGCTGCGGACGCCGTTGACCAGCATAAAAGAGAGCGTGTCTCTTGTTTTGGACGGCATAGCAGGACCCGTTCGGAAGGATCAGGAAAAGTTCCTGAAGATAGCACAGAACAACATAGACCGCCTTGCTAACATTATAACGGATATTCTGGATTTTTCCAAACTCGACGCGGGCAGGATAAAGATATATAAACGTAAATCGGATATAAACACGGTCATAAAAGATGTCTGCGCAGCATTGGAGGGCAGGGCCGCAAAAAAGAGGATAAAAATAAAGCTCGAGCTTTCGAAAAAAATGGGCAGGTTCGATTTTGATACGGACAGGATAGGGCAGGCTCTGAGGAACCTTGTCTCGAACGCCATAAAGTTCAATAGAATAAACGGGACTATAACCGTAAAAACGCAAAAAAAACGCGTGAAGGGCAAAAACATGGCGCTGGTCTGCGTAGAAGACACCGGGGTTGGTATATCCGATTCCGAAAAGAAAAATCTTTTTATGTATTTCAGTCCGTTGGACAGCAGTATGACCCGTAATTATCCGGGTCTTGGGTTAGGATTGACAATATGTAAGCGTGTAATAGATTTTCATGGAGGGGGTATTCGGTTAGAGTCCGAGAAAGGCGTGGGCAGTAAATTTATCTTTACTTTGCCGGTCGATTAACGTATCCGGAGGTATCAAATGAAAGACAGGAAAAGCTTGCTTGTAGTGGATGACGACCCTGATTTACTGAAGATGCTTAAATTACGTCTCGAATCCGAAGGATATGATTTCCTTAGTGCTACCGACGGACAGGAAATGCTGGAAATCGTAAAGCTGAAAAAACCCGACGCTATTTTACTGGATATAATGCTACCCAAAGTCGACGGTTACAGCGCCTTGAGGGAAATGAGGAAAGAGAGCGAGTTCAGGGATATACCGGTAATTATTTTAACCGGAAAGGAAAAGAACAAGATGAATGACCTTTTTGCCCTCGAGGACATAGCCTATTTCGTAGAAAAACCCTTTGAAGCCGTCGATTTACTTGGGAAAATAAGGAGTTTGTTTAAAGATGGATAAAAAGAGAATATTATTGGTGGATGACGAGGAAGATTTAAGAAAAATGCTTAAGTTCAGGTTGGAAGCTATGAGTTACGACGTTTTGGAGGCCTCGGACGGTCAGGACGGTTTAAATACCGCCAGGACTCTGAGGCCGGACCTTATTATTCTGGACCTGATGCTGCCCAAGCTGGACGGTTTTAAGGTCTGCAGGATGCTCAAATTCGACGAGAAGTATAAGGCGATTCCCATAATAATGTTTACGGCGCGAGCCCAGGAAAAGGATAAGGACCTGGGTAAGGAAATGGGAGCCGACGCTTATATCACAAAACCGTTTGAGCCCGGCGTGTTGTTGGGTAAGATAAAGGAGCTTTTGGTAAACAGTTCATAAGGTGCTTAATTTATCCGCCGATGCTTCATGGCAGACGCGTTAAGGAGGTCGCATGGACGTACAGAAGAAGATACTTGTCGTAGATGACGAAGAGGATATACAGAAACTTCTGAAGATGAGGTTTCAACAGGAGAATTATGTAGTGTTGGTGGCTCCGGACGGAGACGCAGCGCTTAAGACAGCCGAACAGGAGTCCCCGGATGTAATAATACTCGATATAATGATGCCCAAGATGGACGGATATTCCTGTCTTAAGGAACTGAGAAAACTTCCCAGGACAAAGGATATACCGGTGTTGATGTTGAGCGGCAAAGAAGAAGAGAAAGTCCGGGACCTTTTCGCGTTTCAGAAGATAAGCGGTTACATAGAAAAACCTTTTGAGTTGGACGACGTGGTCGTAAAAGTAAAGGAATTACTGAAGGATCAGTAATGGCGACGAAAATATTGTTGGTAGACGATGAGGTCGATCTGGTCGAAGTTACCGGAACACGGCTAAAATCCAAGGGGTTTGAAGTAATTTGCGCCTATGACGGTCCCGAGGCTTTGTCGAAAGCCGGGGAGCATATGCCGGACGTGATTTTGCTGGATCTTTTCATGCCCGTTATGGACGGATATGAGGTATGTAAAGAGCTTAAGAAAGACGTCAAATTAAAACAAATACCTATAATAGTGTTTTCGGCCAGTGACTGTGCTAAATCATGCGTAGAGGAGGCCAGGAAATTCGGCGCGTCGGATTTTATTTCAAAACCTTTTGATTCCGATGAACTTATAGACATGATAAAAACTTACGCGGAAGATTAAATCCGCGCCGTCCGTTTATATGGTAAAAAAAAGAATCGAAGATATATTATTGGAACGGTCTTTATTGACCAGGGAAAGCCTGGAGAAGGCAAAGGAAGAATCCAGAAAAAGAGGCATACCTTTGCAGAAAGTCCTGATAAAATCCGGGGCCGTTAACGAAGAAGATTATATGCAGGTTTTGTCCGAAATTCTGGACGTCCCTTACATGGACCTGTCCGGATACCTGATAGATTCCTCGATTTTGGAACTGATTCCCGAAAACCTCGCCAGGAAACACAAATGCATACCCATATTTAAAATAGGCGATACTCTTACCGTAGCTATAGCAGACCCTAAAGATATAATGGCCATAGACGATCTGTCGCACAGGAGTAAGTGCGAAATAGAAACTACTCTGGCCAGTGAATCTTCCATAATAGACGCTATAGACCAGTATTACGGAGCCACAGGGTCCATTGACGACGTAATCAAAGACATAGACAAAAAAAAGAAAAAAGAGGTAGTACCCGAAAGCGATAAGCGTAAGCTCAGCGACGTAGCCGGGGAAGCCCCGGTCATAAAGCTTGTGAATCTGATAATTATGAGGGCCGTACAGGACGGAGCAAGCGATATACATATAGAACCGGAAGAAGAAGCTTTAAAAGTGAGGCTAAGGATTGACGGGGTTCTTCATGAGATGTTTTCTCCTCCCAAACATCTGGAAGGCGCGCTTATTTCCAGGGTAAAGGTGCTTTCCGGGATGGATATATCCGAAAAGAGAAAGCCCCAGGACGGACGTTTTAATATCAGAGCGGAAAACAGGGAGATAGACCTGAGGGTGTCCAGTTTTCCGACGATTTACGGGGAGAATATAGTGATAAGGATACTGGACAAGAATAACATATTGCTGGACATGGACAGCCTGGGGTTTTCCGAAAAGACAAAAAAAGATTTCGAGGTTTTAATAAAACGGCCGCATGGTATAATACTGGTAACCGGTCCCACAGGAAGCGGTAAGACCACTACCCTCTATTCGGCATTATCGACCATAGATTCGGAAGAAAAAAACATAATTACTGTAGAAGATCCCGTCGAATATCACCTGGGAAGAATACGTCAGTCTCAGATAAACCCAAAGGCGGGACTTACGTTTGCCTCGGGCCTCAGGTCTATTCTGAGGCAGGATCCCGACGTAATAATGGTCGGGGAGGTCCGCGATAAGGAAACCGCGGAAATAGCGGTGCAGTCGGCTTTGACGGGCCATCTGGTTTTTTCCACTTTACATACAAATGATTCCAGCGGCGCGCTGACCAGGCTTCTGGATATGGGCATAGAACCTTTCCTGATTTCAAGTTCGGTCATAGGAATACTGGCCCAGAGACTTGTAAGAAAGATTTGCGATAAGTGTAAGGCCGGCTACGCTCCTTCGGAGGAAGTATCCAGAGGGTTAGGGATAAAGAGCGATAAATTATTCAAAGGCAAAGGATGCAAGGTATGCAGAGGTACCGGCTATAAAGGCAGGATAGGTATATTCGAGCTTTTGCTCATTAACGAGGAAATCAAGAAACTTATAGTCGATAAAGCCTCCAGCGATATTATAAAAGAGAAGGCATTGAGTATGGGCATGAAGACGCTGAGAGAAGACGGGTTAGCCAAAGTTCTAAAGGGTGTTACGACAGCAGAAGAAGTCATAAAAGCCACTCAGGAAGAATAATGCCTCTTTTCCGATATAAAATCCGCGATAAATACGGGCGGCCGTCCACCGGGACTATAGAGGGGGAATCCAGGGAAACGGTAGCCACTCATTTCAAAAAGATGGGCTACGTACCCACGTCTATACAAAAGCAAAAACCCGGATTTGAAAAACTTAATATACTCGAAAAATTATTGGGAAGAAGAGCGACGTTGTCTGAAATTATAGTGTTCACCCGTCAGCTCATGACCCTGCAGAAAGCCGGCGTTCCTATACTCGTAAGCCTCGAATCCGTCCGT
>CAZEGO010000019.1:0-15561 GCA_964511955.1 uncultured Planctomycetia bacterium
CGGGAGATAAGATATTACTTTCTCCCGGGTGTTCGAGTTTTGATATGTTTTCGGACTACAGGGAAAGAGGCAGGCTTTTTAAGGATATATCGGCCGGATATGAAAAAAGACGCTTATAGATTATTTTTGGTGACCACTATGCTGGTCTGTTTTGGGCTGGTCATGGTCTATTCCTCTTCCAGCTGTCACGCCTACGACATCTATCGGGACAGCGCTTTTTATTTTAAAAGACACATCCTTTACCTTTTGTTAGGTGCCGTGGCCGCGTTTTTCGTAGGCTCCCCGGACTACACGAAATTTAAAAAGTACTCTAAGCTGTTTCTGGGCATCGGCATAGCGGGCCTTTTACTGGTTCTTATTCCGGGTATCGGATATCAGGCAGGCGGCGCCAGAAGGTGGATACGTATAGGTTTTCTGGGCTTTCAGCCTTCGGAATTCGCCAGCCTTTTTATTATTGTATACCTGGCCGATATACTCGAAAGGCGGCAGAACAGGATAAGGAATTTTCTGACCGGATTCATGCCTCCTCTGGCAATAACACTTGTTTTTGTGTCATTGATTCTTTTACAGCCCGATTTAGGCAACGCGGCGGTCTTATTGGCCGTAACGGTGATTATGCTCTTTGTCTCAGGCGTGAATATGCTCTATTTTCTTCCTTTTGTATTGATGGCTATACCGGTTTTCGCGTTTTTGATATTTAAGGTACCGTATAGAATAAGGAGGATAGTGGGTTTTTTGTCGCCTTGGCAGGATGTACGCGGAGCGGGATTTCAGATAATACAGTCTTTTTTAGCTCTCGGTTCGGGCGGGATTTTTGGCCAGGGGCTGGGCTGTTCCAGGCAGAAACTCTTTTATCTGCCGCAGGCGCACACTGATTTTATTTTTTCAATAATAGGCGAGGAGCTGGGACTTATAGGCACGCTGAGCGTGGTTGCGTTGTTCGCTCTATTCGTCCTTTTGGGTATAAATATTTCGCTTAACGCCAAAGACCTCTTTGGCAGGTTCCTGGCTTTAGGCATTACGGTAAGCATAGGGTTGAAAAGCGCGATAAACATAGCTGTATCCACCGGAGCCGTACCGACGAAAGGTTTACCTTTGCCTTTCATAAGCTACGGAGGAACAGCCCTGATATTCAACCTGTTAGGAGCCGCAATACTAATAAACATAGCAAACAACAAATAAACACTTTTAACCATGTGCCGCACCGGGTGCGGCACATGGTTAAAATTCAACAAAAACAGACCATGTCCCACACCCGGTGCGGCACATGGTTAAAATGTGGGGATTATGAGGATATTGATTGTGGCAGGGGGGAGCGGAGGGCATATTTTTCCGGCTGTCAGGCTGAGCGAGGAGATTTTAAAGAGAGGAGAAGGTGAAGTTCTCTTTGTTATATCTTCGCGGAAGACCGACAGAGATATATTAAGTAAAACCGGATTTAAATTCGATGTTATTCCGATATCGCCTCTTCAACAGGGAAATATATTACGAAAAGTAAGTTTTTTTATAAAACTTATTGCCGGAAGCCTTAAATCTTTTTTTATAATTTTACGATATCGGCCTTCTGTGGTGGTAGGTTTTGGGGGGTATGTTTCGGGTCCTGCGGTTCTCATCGCCTGTATTTTAAGAATAAGGACTTTGATACACGAACAGAACGTCTATCCCGGCAAAACCAATAAGATACTCGCCCCGTTTGTTGGCACGATAGCCGTAAGCTTTGAAAAGACCAGGGAATACTTTAAGAAATATGGCTCGAAAGTAATATTATCGGGTAATCCCGTGAGGACGGGGCTCCGCGAAACAATGAGGGACGGCTCGGATTTTACAGTATTGACCATGGGAGGCAGTCAGGGGGCGGGATTCATCAATGATATGATACCCCGCGCATTAAAAGAAATAGACGAAGAGACAAAAAACAGACTGACCGTAATACACATCTCCGGAGAAAAGGATAAGAATAAAGTCGAAGAGAGTTACTCTGAAAAAAAGTTAAACAGCAGAGTGTTGTCTTTTTGTTTGGAAATTGAGAAACTTTTTAACGAGAGCGATTTTGTTATCTCCAGGGCCGGGGCTACCACCGTCTCGGAGCTTTTGTCGTCTCGAAAACCCGCAATATTGATACCCTACCCGCATGCCGGATTTCATCAGGGGTATAACGCCGGTCTGCTGGAAAGCATAGGAGGCGCGGTCTCAATGGAAGAGGGAAAGATTACCCCCGGAGGCCTGAGGGATGCGATAGTTAAATTTATGGACAGAGACTTTTTAAGGAAAATGTCGGAAAATATTAAAAATTACGGGATTCAGGATTCCTGCGGGATTCTTATAAGAGAAATAATAAAATGAGAGATAAGACCGTACATTTTATAGGTATAGGCGGCGCCGGAATGAGCGGGATAGCACAGGCTTTTAACGGCTACGGTTATAAAGTCACAGGCTCGGATATTAAAAGGACTAAAGTTACCGACCGTCTGGAAAAGCTCGGCATAGAAATCGCGTTTTCCCACTCTCCCGAAAACACGGGCGGAGCGGATTATGTGGTTTACTCATCGTGTATAAAAGAGGATAATCCCGAATTGCGCTTCGCCAGAGAGAAAAAGCTGCGGGTGTTGAAGAGGATGGAAGCCCTGAACATGCTTTTTAAGGATAAAGATATAATATCCGTCTCCGGAGCCCACGGTAAGACCACTACCTCGTCACTTTTATCTTATCTGGTTATAAACTCGGGCATGGACCCAAGCGTATTCATAGGAGGTGACGTCGCATTCCTTAAAGGCAACGCACGTTGCGGCCGGGGAGATATAGTAATAACGGAGGCTGATGAGTCCGACGGCTCTTTCCTCCTGCTTAACCAGCTGTATGCCGTAGCCACTAATATGGACTTTGAGCATATGGATTATTATCTGAACATGGATAACGTTGTGTGCGCCTATTCTAAGTTTATAGAAAACACCCGTGAGGACGGAGCTGTTTTCCTGTGTTCGGAAGACAAAAAATTATTATCTGCCGCGAAAGGAAGCAAGCGAAAGATTATCACGTATGGATTTTCCCCGTATTCTCTCCTGCGCGCGGATAATGTGGAGGCCATAGGGATTAACGGTTCGAGCTTTGACGTTTTTCTGAAAGGCAAGAAACTGGGCAGAGCAAGAATATCTTTGGCGGGCAGACATAACATACTGAACAGCCTTGCGGCCATGGCGGTTGCCCTCCGCCTCGGAATGAGTTTCGAGGTTATCAGAGAAAATATATCGGGTTTCGGAGGTGTCGACAGGAGATTTGTCATGACCGAACTCGGTTCCGATATCCTGCTGGTGGATGACTACGCGCATCATCCCACCGAGATAGAGGCAACACTCAGGACTATGAAAGGCTCCGGTAAGCGTATAGTAGCTGTGTTCCAGCCTCATAGATACACCAGGACAAAAGAGCTCAACAAAGAGTTCGGCGCCTGCTTTAACGCGGCCGAGCATCTCGTTATAACCGATATCTATCCCGCCCACGAAAAACCGATAGAGGGTGTAAGCGCGCTGGATATATGCGAAAGCGCCAGAAAACAGGGACATAAGAACGTACATTTCGTACCCAAAGAAGACATAGTAAAACACCTGAAGGACGTAGTGAAAAAAGGCGACGCGATTTTTGTCCTCGGCGCCGGAGATATAGACGAATTACCGGAAAAAATAATAAAAGAAATGACATGTTAACTGTATGAAAAAAATGTTCGGCAAGAGATTATCGCTATGTACTACCTTTAAAATAGGAGGGCCTGCCTATTGCTGGATAGAGGCCGAATGCCCGAACGACGTTATAGAAGCCGTGGATTTGGCCGAAAAGGAGGACAGGCGGATGATTATAATGGGTAACGGCAGTAATTTTCTCGTGTCGGACAAAGGTTTCGACGGCATAGTGGTGCACCTTACCGGCGAATTTAATTCTCTGAGCCTGACAGGGGATCATACTCTTAAAGCGGGGGCCGCCTCGCATCTCGGTGAATTGGTAAAATTCTGCGGGGAGTCGGGGTTAAGCGGAGCCGAGTTCCTGGCGGGTATACCGGGCACGGTAGGAGGAGCTGTCTTCATGAACGCGGGCTGCTACGGGAAAGAGATAAAAGATATAATAGATAACGTGGAAATCCTGGATTTAAGGAAAAAGACCCGTCGCGTGCTGAAAAAAGAAGATATACGGTTTTCTTACAGGAATTCCGGACTTCGGGATGCATGCATTTTCGGCGCGGAGTTGGCTTTAAAAAAGGACGGCAGTGAAAACATCAAATCAAAAATCGACGGTTTTATGAAGAAACGCGCGTGGATGAGAGAAATCAACAATCCCTCTGCGGGCAGTGTATTTAAGAATCCGTCATCCGGCATGTCCGCGGGCAGTATTATAGAACAGTGTGGACTTAAAGGAAGGAGGATAGGAGGAGCGGAGATATCCGCTGTCCACGCGAATTTTATAGTAAACACCGGAAGCGCCTGTTCGCGTGATGTAATAGCGCTGATTGAACTGGCCAGGGAAAGAGCCGAAGAAAAGTTCGGAATAACAATGAAGCCGGAGATAAAGGTTATATGAACGTGAAAAAGAGTGTCGGGGTCATAATGGGAGGGCCGTCTTGCGAACGGGATATATCGCTCAAATCAGGCAAAGCGGTATTGAGCTCGTTGACAAAACAGGGTATTAGCGTTCTGGGCATAGAACTTGCCCGGGACGGTAAAGAGCGCGATTATTCCGATTACGTAAAGAACGAGTTAAAAAAAAGCGGCATAGAAGCGGCCTTTATAGCACTTCACGGTAAATTCGGGGAGGATGGAAAGATACAGTCCATACTTGATGAGATGCATATACCTTATACAGGCAGTAAAGCCGATGCTTCGCGCAGGAGTATGGATAAGGTAGAGTCTAAGGCGGTTTTCGAGTCTAACGGCATACCAACCCCCAGGCATAAAATAATACGTATTAACGAACTTGACAAAAGACTCGATGGGCAGGTATATTTTAAAGAACTGGGTATTCCGCTGGTTATAAAGCCCTCGAGCGAGGGTTCCAGTATCGGGATGTCTATAATAGATTCTCCGGAAGCATTTCCGGATGCGCTCAGGGAAGCCGCCGGCTACGGTGGAGAGGTTATTATAGAGGAACATGTGAAAGGCCGGGAAATCACGGTAGGGATTGTAGGGGAGGATGCCCTGCCGATTGTTGAGATCGTACCGGGTAAAATGTTCTTCGATTTCGAGGCCAAGTACAAAAAAGGCCTTACGTATTACAAGGTACCGGCCGAAATAGATAAAAGGCTGTACAAAGAGAGTCAGGAAATAGCGCTAAAGGCCCACAAGGCACTGGGCGCCGAATCTTTCTCCCGGGTAGATATGATAATCGGAAACAACGGTCAGCCGGTAGTGCTGGAGATAAACACTATACCGGGGTTTACTGAGACCAGCTTATTACCCAAAGCCGCGTTAGCGGCCGGCGTAAAATTCGAACAGCTTGTGCTAAAAATAATGGAGTCGGCTTTATGGTAAAAATCAAAAAACAAAAGGTACGCTTTAAAAAGCGAGACGTGAAAGACAGCCCCAAATCGTCTTCTAAAATCAAGAACGCGTTTAAATTTCTAATATCGCTGCTCATAGTGTCGGCTATAGGGATAGGTTTTGTCAAAGTTAAGAACATGTTTTTGGACGCCGAGACTTTTACAGTAAAGAAACTCGATGTGAAGGTGTGTGAGGAAGACGGAACCGAGCGGACTGTTTCGGTTAACAAGGAGATAAACGCCGCTGTCTCCGGAAAAAACATATTCTTCGTAGACCTGGAGAGCCTGAAGAAAATGGTGGATGAAGAGCATCCCGAGCTGAAAAACGTCGTAATCAGGCGGCGTCTTCCCAACAGTCTTGTACTTTCCGGTAAATTACGCAAACCTATAGCCCAGGTGCGTTCGGACAGGTATTACTTCGTGGATAAAGAAGGGGTTGTCCTGCCGGACGTCAAGAATTTTCCGGACCCTAACATGCCGATTGTGACGGGCATGGGAGCGAATCTCGCTAAAGTGTACCCTATGAGGTTCAGCAAGTTTGAGAAGGAAAAGCTCGACAAGGCCCTGGAGCTGATAATCCGGACAAACGAGACCGAGGAGCTTGACCGGTACGAGCTGAAATTCGTCGACGCCACCGACCCCGGAAATATATCATTTTTCCTCGAGGGCTTCAACGTTGAAATAAAGATAGGAAAGTCCAACTTTAGGAACAGGCTTAAAGTGCTGGCGACCATATTGGCCCAACTGGGCGAAGAGAGTGATACCTTCAAATATATAGACTTAAGGTTCGAGGACCCTATAATAGGTCCTCGGTAGAGGAGTTAAATGACATCAAACGCCGTATGCGGTCTGGATATCGGAGCTTCTTCGATAAGGGCCCTTATATCACAGCCCATAAATTCCAAAATAAAGGATAATAAATTATCCGGGATTCAGGCAAAGGAGAAGATACTCGGTTACGCGGAATCACCCACAAAAGGTTTTTCCAAGGGAGTTGTGACCAACCTGAGCCTTCTGTCGGATTCTATAGAAGATACGGTTGTAAAGGCCGAAAAAGCCGCGCGGTGCAAAGTCAGAAAGCTCATCACCAATGTTTCCGGAGTTCATGTAAGGACTTTTAAGAGCCGCGGGTCCATACACATCTCCGACAGGCCCACTGAGATCACCGAGCAGGATGTTAAAAGATGCGTGGAGTCCGCCAAACTTATCGCCATGTCGCTCGACCGCGAGGTGATACATCTTATTCCCGAGCGTTTTTATATCGACGATAAGATGAAGATAGACGATCCCCTGGGACTTTTCGGCTCCAAGCTGGATCTGGATTTGAACATTATAACGTCCCTCATAAGCATATTGCATAGTCTCTCCAAAGCCATAAATCTGGCCGGGTATGAGACTGAAGACATGGTAATATCGAGCATGGGGACATCAATGGCGATTTTTGACGAGGATGAACTGCAGGAAGGAGCCGTCATAATAGACGTGGGCAAGGATCTTACGGACGCCGCATTATTCATGGACGGTAAGCTGCGGGATTCCTTTTGCTTTCCGTTCGGCAGTGACGACCTTACGCAGGTACTGCAGGATAAGCTGATGCTCATGTTCGAGGAGGCCGACGAACTCAGGATAAAATACGGATTGATCACCAAAGAGCAGGATTTTTTTGACGACAGCGAAATTCCCCTGTCGTCTTTAAGAAAAAAACAGGGGTCCGGCTATAGAGATGCTCGGTTGACTAAACAAACGGGGGGAAACTGGGTAGATTCCGAAAACCTTGCCGGCCCCACTGTATTCCAGAAGAGGCCCAGTGTCATAACCAGGCGCGATATATCCAACATGCTTTTTCCCAGGGTAGAGGAAATCATGCAGGACGTATTCAAAAAAATAGAGCCTTTTCTCAAAGAGCGCAAGAAAGTACCGCGTATATGTGTGATAGGCGGGCCGTCGAGGATGGACGGTTTTGTCGAGGCTATAGAGGAGATATTCGGGGCACCGGTAGATATGGGCAGGATAAGGTATACCAAAAGCATGCACGACATAAATTTCGCCTGTGCTCTCGGATTAACCAGATACGGGGCCAAAAAACGCATCGCCGAAAAGAAATCAGTTATACAGACCGACCATAACATAATATCAACGGCGATAACAAAAACAAAAAAATTTTTCGAAGAATACTTCTAACCACCGACCATGTCCCGCGCACCCACCACGTTCCACACCGGGTTTGGGACGTGGTGGGTGCGACATGGCTTAACGGAGGGATTTATGATTGGGATAATCGGAGCCGGAAATATGGGCGGGGCTATAGCTCTTAGCCTGAAGCAAAAGGTTATAGTGAGCGATAAGGATTCGTCCAGGAAAAAGGCATTAAAGAGCAGAAAAGTTTTGTTTACGAAGGATAATAAGGAGCTTGCCGGACGTGCGGAAGTCATCATTATTGCCGTAAAGCCCCAGGAGATAAAAGAGCTCCTGAACGGGATAAAACCTTTTACCGAAAACAAACTGATTATCACCATAGCCGCGGGTATAGAAACGCGTATAATAGAGAAATACCTTGCGCAAAAAGCCAGAGTGGTTCGCGTTATGCCCAATATGGGACTGGCGTGCGGCAAGGGTATATCGGCCGTCTGCAAAGGCAGATTCGCCCGGAAATCCGACATCCGCAAAGCCGTGGATATTTTTTCTAAATCCGGAGAAGTGGTGGAAGTAAAGGAAAAAGACATGGACGCCGTTACCGCGGTCAGCGGAAGCGGGCCTGCTTATTATTTTATCTTTACCGATATGCTTGAGAGAGCGGCTCTCTCATGCGGACTGGACGGGAAGATAGCCAAAAAACTGGCCCTCATGACCTTTGCGGGCAGCGCCGCCTGTGCCGAAGAAAGCTGTATTTCGCTGAAGGAGCTGGCCGGCACTATTACTTCCAAAGGCGGTACCACGGAAGCGGCTCTTAAAGTTTTCAAAAAGAAGAATCTGGATAAAACGTTAAAAATGGCGGTGAAATCCGCGCGTGACAGGTCGCGCCGCCTGAGGAGGTTGTGTTGGGAAAAATAGGTATAATAGGGGGAAGCGGGCTTTATAAGATAGACGGGATAGAAGACGTCAAAGAGATTGCAGTGGGTACGCCTTTCGGCGATCCTTCCGGTAAATATGTGACAGGTGTTCTTGAGGGCAGCGAAGTGGTTTTTCTGCCCAGGCACGGTAAGGGCCATACCATACTGCCCAGCGAAGTGAATTCCAGAGCCAATATTTACGGCATGAAGAAACTCGGAGTGGATAAGATAGTCTCGGTTTCCGCTGTAGGCAGTTTAAAGGAAGAGCTTAAGCCTCTTGACATCGTTTTGCCGGATCAGTTTGTTGATAGGACAAACCAGGCCAGGAAGACCACTTTTTTCGGGGAAGGAGTTGTCGCTCACATGAGTTTTGCGGAACCTGTTTGCTCGGACGCAAGAGAGACTATATACAAGGCTGCCCGGGAGCTGGGTTTCAAGGCCCATAATAAAGGTACTTATGTGAATATGGAAGGCCCGGCTTTTTCCACAAAGGCCGAGTCTCGTCTCTTCCGCAGCTGGGGCATGGATATTATAGGTATGACCAATATGCCGGAAGCCAGACTTGCAAGAGAAGCCGAAATGTGCTATGCTACAATCGCTTTTGTGACGGATTACGACTGCTGGTACGAGGAAATAGTCACCATAGACATGGTGATAGCCAACCTCACGAAAAACGTAGAGAATTCCAAAAAGCTGATCAAGAAGATAATCCCCATGCTCGGCGGCGAAAGCAAATGCGAATGCAAAGAGGCGATAAAGGTCGCCATAGTGACGGATAAAAAACTGATACCCGAGGAAACCAAAAAGAAACTCGACATAATAATAGGGAAGTACTTATAAAGAATGGACTACAAAAGTACCTTAAACTTACCAAAGACTGACTTTCCCATGAAGGGCAATCTCCCGGCGAAAGAACCGGGGATTCTCAAGCAGTGGGAAGACCGCGACATTTATTCCAAAATAAGGGAGAAGAGAAGATCGAGCCCTAAATACATTCTCCACGACGGCCCCCCTTACGCCAACGGCAAAATTCACATAGGTCACGCCCTCAATAAAACCCTGAAGGATATAGAAATAAAATACAAGACCATGCGCGGGTTCGATGTCCCGTACGTACCGGGCTGGGATTGCCACGGCATGCCCATAGAACATCAGCTTTTCAAGGAGCTCAAAAAAAACAAACACGAGGTAGACCAGGTACAGTTCAGAAAGATGGCGCATGATTTCGCCATGAAATTCGTCGGTATACAAAAAGAGGAATTTAAGCGCCTGGGCATATTCGGCGACTGGGGCAGGCCGTATCTCACCCTCGATAAACAATACGAGAAAGAAATAGTCGCGAGCTTCAACAAGCTGGCCAAAGACGGTCTTATACACAGAAGGCTTAAACCCGTAAACTGGTGCGCCAAATGCGAGACAGCCCTGGCCGAAGCGGAGGTAGAATACACCAACCATGTTTCCCCGTCAATCTACGTTAAATTTAAAGTAAAGCCTTCAGCCTCCAGCCTCGAGCCTTCAGCTTTATTAGTCTGGACTACTACTCCATGGACCTTGATTTCCAACGTTGCTGTAGCCGTGCATCCCGATTTCACATATCTGGAATTCGAGACCGGCGAAGGAGAGATATTCATATTCGCAGAGGATTTGCTCGAAGCGATACAGACTAAGACCGGCTTGAAAGGCAAAGTCCTGAAGAAAGTTCGCGGAAAAGACCTCGAAGGCATCGTAACTATGCATCCGTTTTTCGATGTCGAGTCGAAAATCGTACTCGCCGATTACGTTTCCAGCGAAGACGGGACGGGCTGCGTGCACATAGCCCCGGGCCATGGCCAGGAAGACTATCAGGTGGGCTTGAAGTACGGTCTTCCGGTCATAGCACCCGTAAACGATAAAGGCCTTTTCGTAAAAGCGAAAGAAGAAGGCCGAGACATACCTGATAATATATTAGGTAAAAGAGTGTTCGACGCCAACTCGCAAATCATAAAAATTCTGAAAGACAATAAAAATTTATTGTTCAGCGAAGACGTAGAGCATTCCTATCCTCATTGCTGGAGATGCAAAGAGCCCTTGCTTTTCAGGGCCACCAGGCAGTGGTTTGTACTGGTAGACAAAAAAGATCTGCGCTTCAGGACCCTCAAAGAGATTAAAAATATAAAGTGGGTACCCGCCATAGGAGAAAGGCGGATATACAGCATGATCGAGCTCAGGCCCGACTGGTGCATATCCAGACAGCGGTACTGGGGAGTTCCCATACCGGTGATATACTGCTCATCCTGCGGGCGGGAGATACTCGACGAGAAAGTGATGGCGAAGATAGAAGACATTTTCGGCAAAGAAGGCTCGGACTCGTGGTTCATGAGAGACGCCTCAAACTTTCTGCCGCCCGATTTTTCGTGCCCGAAGTGCGGTTCCGGAGATTTTAAAAAAGAAAACGACATCCTTGACGTATGGTTTGAGTCAGGGGCCAGTCATCAGGGAGTACTCAAGGCGCGTGACGATCTGACGTTCCCGGCTGATCTGTACCTCGAAGGCAGCGATCAGCACAGGGGATGGTTCCAGACGTCGCTCCTTATAGGGATGGGAGTAGAGGGTTCGACCCCGTATAAGAGAGTGCTTACACACGGTTTCGTGGTGGACGGCGAAGGCAAAAAGATGTCCAAATCAGCCGGCAACGTTATAGCTCCTCAGGAGATTATATCCAAAAAAGGCGCGGACGTCCTGCGTCTCTGGGTAAGTTCGTCCTCGTATTTTGACGACATAAAGATATCCGATGAGATACTGCAGAGGACCGTGGAAGCCTACAGAAAATTCCGTAATACCGCGAAATACATACTGGGCAACATAAACGGTTTTGACCATGAAAAAAGCAAATGCCCTGTTATGGAAATGATGGAAATAGACAGATGGGCACTCTCAAAAGTAAATTCTCTTTTGAAATACGTCACCGATGCCTACGAGAGGTATTCGTATCACGAGGTCACGGGGTCCATATATAAATTCTGCATAGTGGATATGTCCAGTTTTTATCTGGACATCCTGAAGGACAGGTTGTATATTTACGGCACTAAGTCTCCGGAGCGGAGGTCCGCGCAGACTGCCCTTTACGCTATACTTGATATTCTGGTCAGGCTTATGGCGCCGCTTTTACCTTTTACCTCGGAAGAGATATGGGCGCATCTTAAGGCCGACGGTTCCGTGCACTTGGCCGACTGGCCGGAGCCGGCGGAAGACTGTGTGGATAAAGATCTTGAAAAAAACTGGGAAAAAATAAAAGAATTAAGGGAAGAAGTGTTAAAGGCCCTTGAAGAGAGAAGAGCCGAAAAAGTCATAGGCAGCCCTCTTGAGGCAAAAATAAAACTTTACATCAAAGATGATTTAGAGTATAATTTTTTGACTAAATACGCAGGTCAGCTGCATTCTGTTTTTATCGTCTCTCAGGTAGAGATAGAGAAAGCCGCGGAAAGAAAAATAGAGGTGTTAAAAGCCGAGGGCCAAAAATGCAGCCGCTGCTGGAACTGGAGTAAGTTTGTAGGCAGTAATAACGTTCATCCTACTCTGTGTAAGAGATGTCTGGATGTGGTAATAGAAGGGAGTAAAAAATAAAATGCTAAAAAGAGAAGCTTTAAAATACAAGAAGTTACTTTTGAAGAGAAGGGAAGAGCTGGCCGGGGAGATACACGATATAGTGAGAGAAAACCTCAAATCCCAGAAAGAAGCCTCCGGGGACTTGTCGTCATACAGTCTGCACATGGCGGATATGGCGAGCGACAGTTATGACAGAGAGCTCAGCCTTAATATAGCCACCGGAGAGCAGGAACAGCTCTATGAAATAGACGAGGCACTTAAACGCATAGAAGAAGGCGAGTACGGCAAGTGCGTTTCATGCGGCAAAAAGATCAAAGTTAAGAGGCTGAAAGCCATCCCTCAGGTAAAAAACTGCATAGAATGCCAGTCCGAAGAAGACAAAAACAACAGGCACTGATAGCTCTCATAGCTATAGTCTTTATCATAGCGCTTGATCAAATCACAAAATCACTCGTTCATCTGAAACTATCCGTTGGCGAATCCCTTCCTGTTATAAAAAATGTTTTACACATAACGTTGGTCACTAACACAGGAGCGGCTTTCGGCATATTTAAAAACGCTACCCCTGTTTTTATACTTATATCCATCAGCGCGGTCATATTCGTCAGTGTACTTATAATAAACATAATAAAAAAAGCGTCATTTTTCAAAAACCTCAGGTTTGACATAGCTCTTTTACTTATTATCAGCGGGGCCCTGGGCAATCTTATAGACAGGATAAGATTGGGCTATGTTATTGATTTTATTGATGTTAGGATATGGCCCGTGTTTAATATAGCAGACACTTCTATAACCATAGGGACATGTCTGCTGTTGTTGTCTTTTTTGAAAAATACCGATTCTTCTGCGCGATAAAAACCCCACCTGATTGACAATCTCAAAATCGTATGATATACTTGTTTTAGAAGAACGAGGAGTATATTTTTTTTGATAGTTAATTAAATAGTTTTAAAAAGTTTTAAGCAGCGAGGGTCACATGAGAGAGCTGGTATTTAAAAACCTCACCTCAGAAAATAAGCTAAAAAGAGACCTTTATCTCTCTGAAACCACAGAAAAAAACGGTGTAAAAACCATAACGAAGCGACACTCCATGTATTACGTTGACAGCCACAAAAAGATCGACGGCGCCAACGAACTCAAGGAAATCAAAGCAAATATCCCTACCAATGTCCCTAAACGCCATGTGTTTATATTTAAAAAACAGGATACACGAAACAAAAAGGATACATTTGTTTGCGATATAGTAGGCAAATTTTACGCTGTAGTGAAGGACGAACTTTATTCCATAGCATTTAAGCACTCGTTCGAGATAGATTTTTTAAGTGTTAAGAAAACTTAAGAGGAGGTGGTTTTATAGAGGTTTAGCGCTTCACTTTTAACTCCTTGGTTGCCCCGCATATATTTTTAATCGCTTAGAAATGTATGCGGGGTTTTTATTTTGACTACGGATTTTATATATGATAGACTACACTTAAAATAAAGGAAACTATTCAAATTCCCTCCCCCTTAAGGGGAGAGGGTTAGGGTGAGGGGTGAATAGATTGAAAATAAACATATTCGGAAACGGAGGATGGGGTACGGCGCTCGCCGTACTATTGAGGAACAAAGGGTACGATGTCACCATGTGGGGCGCTTTCCGGGAAGATATGGACGCCATAAAGAGCGAAGGTGAGAACAGAAAGTTCCTGCCCGGAATAAAACTGCCCAAAGGAATCACTTATACTTCTTCCATGGATGGGATATTCAAAGACTCCGACTATAATCTCCCGGCCATTCCCTCCAGATTCTTAAGGGATGTTTTGATCGCGAATAAAGCGGTTTTACAAAGCATAGATTCTCCCTTTATAAGCGTGGTAAAAGGGCTGGAACAGACTACTCTCAAGCGGATGAGCGAGGTGGTTTCAGATGTTCTGCCTGATGTTCGCCTTGCTGTTTTGTCGGGCCCGAGCATAGCCAATGAAGTGGCCAAAGGAATACCTACTACAGTTACGGTAGCCTCAAAAGACAGTGAATTATCTGATAAAGTCAGGGATTTTTTCAGGACAGACAGGTTCAGAGTATATACAAATACGGATCTTATAGGAGTGGAGCTCGGAGGCTCGCTGAAGAATATCATTGCCATAGCTGCAGGTATATCCGACGGGCTGGGATTCGGCGCCAACACCAAAGCCGCCATACTCACCAGAGGGCTTGCTGAGATGACCAGGCTGGGAATTAAGCTCGGAGCCTCAGCTGATACTTTTAAGGGGTTGAGCGGCCTGGGGGACATGGTGACCACCTGTGTAAGTACCATCGGCAGGAACCGCTCCTTCGGAGAAGACATAGGCATAGGCAAGAACCCGCAAGAGCTTTTAAATTCAAGCGTTATGGAAATAGAAGGCGCCTGGACCTCAAAAGCCGCCCTTGATTTAGGAAACAAACACAAAGTAGACCTTCCTATCACGCAGGAAGTATATTCGGTGATATTCGAGCAGAAATCCCCCCAAAAAGCGGTAAAAGAACTGATGCTCAGAGAACCCAAAGCCGAATAAGCTGTCATTGCGCAGTGGAGCCTGCCTGCCTGTAGGCAGGCTCCGTATCTATTTTTGTCCTAACCTTGACAATTTAATAAACATATGGCAAACTTCTATTGCAAAACCAGGGAGGTTGAATATGGTTTTAGGTATAATAGTTGTATTGACCGTAGTATTTGCTTTCTTCGGTATAAACTTATAGAGCCGTCATCTAAAATTTAATAATATCTGCAGCGAAAAAGGCCATGTAAAATATGGCCTTTTGTATTTAGAATATAGTTTGAAACTTACAGGCACCTATGCTATAATCCAATATCAAATGTATTATGTATATGTAATTCAAAGCATCGAAGACAAAAAATTATATACAGGATTTACGTAGAATTTAAAGCAAAGAATAGAACAGCACAATAAAAAAAGAACCGCCTACAAAATCAAGGACTCCTTTTAAATTAATATATTTCGAAGCCTGTCTATCAAAGACAGACGCAATCGCAAGAGAAAAGCAACTAAAAACAGGCAGAGGCAAGAAGTATATAAGAGAAAGATTAAAACATTACTTTAAGGATAAGGAATAGGGAGCGTGCCCCGTTCCAAATTCTAATCGATGCTGCATAGTATTTTGTAGATTTCACGCGTACAATTTGCTGTGGTTATTTGACAATACTTAAGAATTTGGAACGGGGCGTGGCTCAGTTTGGCTAGAGCGCTTGAATGGGGTTCAAGAGGTCGCTGGTTCAAGTCCAGTCGCCCCGACCATTTTCAGTTTGAATCAGCATAAAAGAGGATGTTAAGGGGAAAGATTGTTTCCCCTTAACGGCGTAAATTCGCCTGATACGGAAGAAGGAAAAACATTAAAAAGGAAACATCAGGTTTCCTTTTTAAGGAGTGA
>CAZEGO010000020.1:0-10670 GCA_964511955.1 uncultured Planctomycetia bacterium
CATTATTAAGGCCCTGGCTAAAACCGCCCTCGTAAGTTTCTATTACAAGAGCCGTTCTTTTCCCCAAAGTGGAATGGTCGGTTGCATCCGTTATTACGTCATCAAATTTATGATATATATACTGGACCGTCTGCGTGAAATCGACATCACCTAATCGTATTATATTCTCTACTACCTGCACCGTCCTTGGAGTCCCGTCCGAAAGCTTCCTCTCGTCGTAATATACATATTGTACGGAATAAGGGTCATCAAAGTCGTATTCATAATTTTCCATTACCTTGACTACGCGCGGAACATCCGTGCCGTCCGATACGTCGACCATATCATAATAGATCTTCTGAGAAGAAATCGGTGTATCGGAATCAAGAAGAGGCTCATAATTTTCCAGTAAAGTGACTAATTCCCCGTTCTCGGCCGATTTTGTGGTTTTCTGTATTTCGGTAGGCGTGGTCAATCCGAATTCATAAGTTATAAGGTATACGGCGTTACCGTCGCTCCATGACCTCTGGAACTCCGTTTGCTCGTCGAGGCCTAATTCATAAGTCTCGACCATAGTCACTATCTTTGTCCCGAGGTTTTCTCCGGTTACTGGGTCAATCACGTTATCCTCAACCCTTTTCCACATTCTCTGCACGGAAACAGGATCGCTTAAACCCGTCTCGAAATTCCTGGTAACGGTTATTACCACGTCCATATCGTTTCCGTTCTGGTCTTCCCTTGTCCCTTTTTCCTTATAGGAGTACTGTATAGAATAAGGGAGATCGAGGTCTTTTTCATAATTAGCCGTGGCGCTGACTATCCTGTCGACGCCTTCAACATTTACCAACAATTTATAACTCTTTTGTATGCCGGTTATGAAAGCATCCGTATAAGTATTTTCCGTGTTTAAACCCTGATTAAACAAGCCTTCGTAGGTCTCCAGAATGGCCACAAACCTGTATTCGGTAGCGGAAGGATTGCTGAAATCCGTCACCACTTTTTCCTGTTTATGGTAAGAGTACTGAACGGACTCCAGAAAATCCATATTACCTATCCACGTAATATTCTCTATTACCTGGACTGTCCTTGTGGTATCGTCTTCTATTTTTCTTTCGTCGAAATATATATACTGAGTGGTTGATATGCCGTCGCTCATCGGATACTCATATAGGTCTACAGCCTTTACCAGCCTGTACTCCCCGTCCGATGTGATAGCGTATTTATAGTAAATTTTTTGCTTGGATATGGGATCAGACACTCCTATTTCGGTGCCGAGTATCGGATCATAGTTTTCTATGATAGTCTCGTATCCTGATACTGAATTCCTGGCGTTCACAAGATAGCTTTCCAAGGCAGGAAATACATAGCTCACTATAAGCGATAAAAGCTGCCTGAACTGAGGCACAAAACGGGAGAATATTAAAGCTATCTTGGTAAGATTCAAAAGATTTCTTATTGTTCCGGCAATGTCCTCTCCGATTATACTACTCAAAACCCTCTCAAACTCATCTAACTCGGAGGAGCTAAGATCCTTTATATATTCAAGCGCGCGGTTATCATTGGAGGGATCGTTATCCGTAAGAGCCAGAATGGCGTTTATTATCTCAACAGGTCCGTTTGCAAGGCTGTAACTTCTCTGCCTGTCCGTATGAATACCTGTATGAGCGTCTCCGCACTCATACGTATCTGTGTAAGTGACCACAGTATCCACACCGCCTATTCTTTCTCTCTCCCTCCACGTTACTTCTTCCGACATAATCACGCCAAGCTCGCTGGTTATCACGTGAGTCTCAAAATAACCCGCGTCGGAATTAAACTCTTTCCATTTTTTCCGCAGGGATATTGCCTCGGAAATGCCTAACTCGAAAGACTCTATATATGTATATGTCCTTTGATCTTCCGCGCTGAATTCTTTATGCGAATAACTCACGCTTATCGGTATGTCGTCCAGTCCTACCTCATAATAAGCCGAAGCTGTTTTGACTCTGCCGTCATCTATTACCGTGTAATCCTTCTGTAACTGGGTAAGAAACGCATCCACAAACCTGCCGGAGCCGTCAAATCCGCCGGTAAAAATACCCTCGTAAGTCTCTATTACCGTTACCACTCTGTCCGGCTTAGAATGGGAACCGTCTTCGTCAAATACTAATACTTCTGCGATTTCCCTGTAAACATAATTAACCGATTGCAGAAATAAAGAATTACCTATGGTAATAAGATTCTCCGATACCCTTACCAGCCTCGGGTCAGAACCTCCTGACTCAGTGACTCTCATGTCATAATAAACACGCTGTACCGAAGGTAAATCCGTAAACAGATATTCGTAAGTTTCCGTAACGGAAGCCAGCCTCTTGCCTCCGTTAACCGGCGAGGTTATTATCTCATAGTAGGTTTTCTGGGTATCTATGGGATCCTCTATGCCGGATATCGGGTCATAGGTCTCCGCAACAGTCACGTCCGCGGATTCCCTGTAAGACTTCTTTATTTCGGTCATTATGGCGTTGTCCACGCTGAATCCGCTGAGATCTCCCTCGTATGTTACCGTACAGCTGATAAGCCTGTTGTTCGCATAGTCTCTTATCTTCCAGAAAAGCTGAATAGACAACAGCGTTCCCATCTCATAATTCTCTATGTGGGTAACAGCGGATCTTTTTCTTCTTCCGCTCACGGGATCTTTTATTATCTCTATGTCTTTCCAGGTTTTTTGTACCGATATAGGTTCGTCTATACCATATTCCATGGTCTCTATAACCGTAAGGACCACATCTTTTCCGTTTCTCTCCCCTGCCTCTTTGTATCCATATTGAACCGAAACAGCAACGTCTATGCCCGGCTCATAGCTTTCTACTACATTTACGGATTTTCCGTCCTTTGTATCCCAGTATTCCTTAGTCTCACCGGTAAAGAAAGTATCTCCCGAATCGAAGTCTCCCATATAATTTTCGGTCACTTTTACCATTCTCGGCTTGGTTATCCGGATTTTCCTGTCAATGACTCTGTAACCGTTCCAGGTCGGAACCGTTATATACTCTCCCATATTATCCAGTAAATTATATTCATACTGCACGGATTCCCTGAAATCGTCTCCTCCAACGTTTATAATGTTTTCCACTACCTTTACGAGTCTCTCGCCCTGCTGAGTGATCCTCGTATCATAATACGTATATTGTTTGGAAATAATACTGTCTATCTCGAACTCGTAGTTCTCCGTCACTTTTGCCACTCTTCTCGGACTGGTCGGACTTGTTGTGTCTACTTCTTCATAATAGGCTACCTGGGTAGAAACGGGTTTGACGAGACTTATATAACGCTCGTAAGTTTCCGTTATATCGGCGAAAGTCGAGCCCTTCTTTTCCCTATAGGTTACCGTCTGTGTGGTGTAGTATCTGGAAGTTTCGGGTTCAACGTCAAAAATCCTGGAAACAGTTCTAGCCACTCCGTTCACGACTTTGGTAAAGACCTCCATGCGCTGGGTCATTAGGTCTTCCACTTCGTAAGTCTCGTAAACGGTTATCAGGGTGTTTCTGAGACTGCCCGTGCCTAATTTATTGTAGATATACTGAGTGGAAGTAAGAATACCACCTATGGCGTAGCTCTTTATCTCGGTTAGTACAACCTGTTTACCGTTCCTCTCGCCGATTGTTTTCCTTATATATTGTATGGAAACAGGAAGAGCAAGATACTCGGGTGAATAATTTTCGGTAACCGTGGTTACTACGTTATCTCCTTCCCGAACCATCTTATATTGTTTCTGAACAGACACAAGCATAGTGCCGTTTACTATGTCAAACCTTCCCTCGTGAAGCTCGGTGACGGTCACAAGCGGGCCAAGGCCGGCTTCCCTGAGCTCGGTGTATATGTATTTCTGCGATTCAAGGAATCTGGTGCCGTCTACCTGTATTATGGTATCGAAAACTTCCGCGAAAACAGTATCACCTTTGGCGGTGGTAACATAATCATAATAACTGTAGGTAATGTAACTTAAGTAATCGGTGTCATCCAGAACCTCGTCCATATCGACATCCAGGAATACCTCGGTGACTTTGGCTAATCTGTCTTCGCCCCGGGCAGTCTCCACCATGGCATAGTAAATTTTCTGTATGTTATCAAGATAAAGTTCCCCGCCGACGGATATGTAGTTCTTCGTTACGGTTATTAAAGGCGACTGCGATTCGTCGGCATCCTCGTTGTAGAGTCTGTAACTGTAAACAACGGAACTCGATATATCGGAATCCGGGACTTCATATATGGTAGTCACCGTAACCAATCCGTCTTCGTCGTCATTGAACTTATAACTTTCCGACCGAGAGGTCGCCACGTCACTGTCCTCTACCTCGAAAAGTAAAGTTGACGTTACAAGCCTTGCGTGTCCGTCTATTTCTTTCAGGGACTTCCATGATTTCTGGGTGGAGCTCAGGATCCCGAATTCCCATGTTTCGGTGTTCGTTACCTTGTCAGCTATGCCGTCACCGTCAAGATCCTCCGCGCCGGTCCATATAATCTGGGTATCCACGTGCACTCCGTCTTCATGTCCCGGTATTATCTCGTAATTTTCCACTCTCTGATACCTGCCTCTTTCGGCGTCTATCTCTTTATATGTTTCTGTCCTGCTCGTTTCCATGTATTCTCCGGATGACTCGTCCCCTATCCAGGTATAATAAGTCGTTTCCGTATAAAGTTTCCTTGAGCCGTCATCGTTGAAAACGTCTCTTATTACTTTTTTGCCGGTAAGTATTTCGGTGCCTCCCACCACTTCGTATATTTCCACTTCGGACCCTATGACCACGCCGCCCGCTATACCATTTTTCCACGTAAACCTCGTTACTTCTTTCATGGTATGCATAAAACCGTAACCCATTATATATTCATATATATTGGCGACCTGTCCCGTTATGTTACCGTTCTCATCCCTGTTGAATCTTATGCTGTAATGATAGGTCGGGACCCACCAGGAACCACCGGCCGGGTCATAAGTGAAATGATCCGTAAAATCAAAAGTTACGCCCGTGGCGACATTGTCCGGAGTGGCGTTAGTATTGACATTGCTTACCTGTGATGTAGGATCTATGCCCGCGAAGCTCAGCGCCGAATGGGAATCGGCGGCATTTAATTCCAGGGAGTACACGTTAGTTAAATTAGAATCCAGCGCGTTTTCATGGCTGTCCACCGATAATACGTTCATGGCTCCGGCAGAAAGCGTAGTGTACGAAGAATCCCGGGGGATATAAGTTGTGCCCGGAAACTGTCCCGCGGTGACAGAAGTTATATCCGAAGACAAGCTACCCGGAGCAGAGGCAATCTGATCCGCCGGGCCGGTTTTCTTAAGGCCTGTTGTGGGTAAATCCGCGGTCTGAGTGTTTGTGGTCGCTGGAGTCTGAGTGGTAGTCGCGGTTACAGACGGTTTTCCGGTTGTTTGTACGCCGGTTCCGAGTCCGGGAGCGTTCTGTTGCGATAAAGAATCAGGCTGAACCGACTGAGTAGTTGATTGAGGAGTTGACTGAGAAGAGGGGCCCGTAGGCCTCATAGGATTAGAATCCGGTATAAATTCAGAACCGGCGAGGCCACCCCATTTTGCCTCACCTTCATAGGCTTCGGGATCATAGAAATACCATTGTCCGGCAGTGTGCCCTCCCTCATCTGCGAGTGGGCTGACTATGTAATAGTTATTTGTCGATGAATTAAGATCGTCTGTCTTCCAACCTCCTTCTCCGCCGTTCATATCGGGATCCCATTCGCTGTATTGATGCTTTATGAAATAAAAGCCGTTGGGATGGCCCTCGCCATAGCTCAGTCCTTCCATATCATAAGTCATGTCTATAGGATCGCCTGTGGTACCGTCATAGTTTACTCTCATTACGGTTCTCGACCAGGGAATCTCATGTTTCCTGTCTTCATCGATAACAGTCGTACCGTCCTCGGCGTAAGCCACCCAATCGGTCTGGCCGACCGTTATTTTTTCCGATGTATATCCGGTAACGACCATTTCCGAACTGTCTGCGTTCCACGCGAATGTTATCTCCCTGTCCTTGGTCATTACCGAAGACTCTACTTTGTGTATCCATTCATATTCATCGTCATCGGTAGTTTCCGTATCTCCGCCGGCAATTAAATTCTTCTCCCACTGAGAACTGTAACTTGTGCCTTCCTCATGGACCTGATAATTATTTATATGATAGTCACCTCCGTGTTCTTCCCATGTAAGGCTGGTAGTTTTGGTGTAAGAGGAATAAGACCAGTTTTCCTTATCCACACCCTCATCGTATTCTCCGTTTCCGTTTATATCCGTATAGCTCTTTGTGCAATTAACATATTCTTTTTCCATTTCTGTGATATTCCCGTGCTCATCCATCTTCCACTGCATCGATTTAGTGGACCATTCGATACTCTGATCTACGCCTTCGCCCCTTACTATCTTTTTCTGGATCTGATAACCAACTACCTGATCTCCGTCGTATTCTATGTAAAATAATGCTATTAAATTTCCCTCATCGTCATATATAGCTGTCCAGACCCTGGTGTTTCCGTTTTCTAATTCTTCCTCATATTCATACGTACCGGGGTCTTCTGTTTCTTCCCATCCTGACCCGTCGGGAATCTCAAACCCATAATCATCGGGTACTTCCGAAGGAGGAGTAAGGTCACCTTCCGCGGGAGGCGTAGGTCCCGGGTCGGGAGCAGGAGGTTCCGGCGGCTCCGGGGGTTCGGGTTCCTGACCGGGCGCGTTCATTTTTCCGAGACCGGGCTGCTGCTGAGCCTGAGTAGTAGCGACAGGTGGGGTTAACGCACCGGGAGTCGATGTAGTAGTTTTAACTTTGGGCGCTCTTGAGCCGGTAAAAGTGCTTCTTCTTGAAAACCTTCTTCTGCCGTCCGGGCTTCTCCTGTCTCCCGTACTAGAATCCCCTGCGTCTCCGGACCTTGAGGAGGCCCTTCTTCCCGAGTTATCGTATCCCGTATCTTCTCTTGTCAAAGGCTTTCTTCTTCCGGAAACACGCCTTCCGTCTCTTTCACCTCTCGGAGCTGTCTGTCGGTCTCTGACTGTAGTATCATCTTCCTGATCCTGCTCCTGAGATTCCTGTCGCGGCTCCTCGTCCTGCGGCTCTCCGCTCTGCTGATCCTGTTCCGGAACATAAGGTGTTACGGGAGCCGTAACGCGGGGAATCAAAGTAATATCGGGATCATAAAGTACATATTCCGTACCCGATAACAGAGAATCCAGTTCGCTCCATATTTCCGAAAGTCCGGATATATACATGCCGGTAAAATTCCAATCCTCCGAGCCCGGGAACATTTCATAATAATAATCGTCATAACCGTCTATTTTTCCGTCACCGTCTCTTGAATATATACGGATCGTTTTTGACTTAAATTCCTCGTCGCTTATTATTTCGGTGGTTATTGTTTCCTGCCCGTAAAGAGTGCCGTCAGCGTTTCTGATGGTATATGTCTCCGTAATAGTGGTGAATCTGGCTTCTCCGGTGGTACCGGTAACTATAAGTGTACTCTTGGATACGGTATGCTTTGACATTGCCCTGCCGTGCACTATTTCATATTCGGTATATGTGGTCGTTATGTACTTAAATTCATCGACTCCGGCCAGTTCATAGCCCACCGTAATCGAATGGGTCAAAGTTAACCTGTCTCCGTCGCGGGAAATATAATCGGACACGTCGTCTCCGCCGTCGGCTATAATGGAATCTACCTCGGATTTTAAAGTATCTGACGACAGCTCATTCATGTCTATGTCTATACTGCAGCTGGCGCTCTGAAGATGCCCGGCGTCGTCATATTCATAGTGCGTCCCGCTTACGGACTTATAAGTAGAGCCGTCTATCCCCGAACCGGTGGTAACCGTCACCGTGTCGCTGGTAAAAGCCTTACCCTTTATAAATGTATAGATATTATTTGTTATGGAAGTATAGTAATTACCGAACATATCAACGCCTATGGTCAGACTGCCCGTATCCGTGAAGGTTACTATATCGTCTGTAGTTGAGGGATCGTTATCCAGATCCATTGTAACCGTCACTTCCAGCTCTTCCACACTCACTATATGCCAGACTTCCCTGCCATTGGCATTCACTATTTCCTCGGAGGAAAGATTTGAGTCGGATATGCCGTATGTATATCTGGTTTTTGAGGCCGTAACCGAATCATTATCAAAAGTGTCTTTTGAGGTGGTAAGAGTTTCAACGGTATAGCCCGTCATTACAAAAGCCATCCGTCCGTTTATCTCCACTCTGTCATATTCGTAAGAAGTAGTTGTGGTAGTAGTATAGGAATAGCCGAGTCCGGAATTATCCCATCCACTGGTCACAGAGATATTACCGTCAGAAAATCCCCTGTTACCCCATATCTTCCAAGTGGTTATGCTTGTCGTGACGTATTTACCGCCGAACATGTCAACGCCGAATGTAATAGTACCGGTAAAAGTAAGGGACGCCGGCACATCTTCATCTCCTTCTTCATAAAAAGGATTATCCAGAGTCACCTCAAGATTGGTTATATCCGAAACTCCCCACACAAAATACCCGGGATCATCCACGCCCTGTCTTGCAAGATCACCGTTTATTTGATCGTATTTATATTCGGTAGCCGAAGCGGTTATATACTGCCCTCCGTAAAAATCCTCGCCTTCCGTAACGGTATAAGTGGAGGATTTTGTCATAAGTATGCATTCTCTTCCTCCTGCATCCGTAAAATTAAATGTGTATACATCTATTTCTTTATCGTATGAGCTGTTATATTCATAGGTGACCGTGGAAACCGTGGTATATGAACCTCCGAAAGCGTCCTCGCCTATACTGGTGGTTTCAGTAATCATCGCCATGGCGCGGTTGGCGACTATAGCATAAGTAGTGCTGGAAGTCGTAGCGTAATTTGCCCCGAATATATCCGACCCGACGGTAACCGTACCGGCATAACTGACTGTCTCATTTGTTTCCGGATTTGTAACCGAAACTTCCAGGGCACTTACACCGCTGAGACCCCATATGTTCCTGCCTCTTCTGTCAAAAGTTCCCTGTTTGTCCAGATATCTGTTTACAATACCGTACTCATTTTTGGTCTTACTGGCGGTTATGTAAGTGCCTCCGAAAACATCCACGCCTTCGGTTTTTGTATCAACTATACTTTCGGTAAGAACCCAAATCTCAGCCCCTCCTATATCTTTCTGTTCGTAGGTATAATCTGTGGTAGTAGTGGTGGTATATTCCCCTCCGAATGCGTCATAACCGTGAGTAGTCGATATGCTCTGAGCGGCCATGGCTCTGTTATTCACATTTTCATAATTAGTGATAGTGGTGGTATCGTATTCAGCTCCCCATATGTTCGTGCCGTGGGTATAGCTGACGCCTATTGTATTATCGGCATCCAAAACGCCGTACAAAATTCCTTTTTCCCACGTGCTCTCCGTCCAGGCATACTCCGTGGTGGAATCGGTATAATACTCCTCACCCATTACATTATGCCCGTCCGTGTGAGAAATTACTTTTTTATTAAGCAATCTGTTGTTAACATTTATGAATTCGGTGGTAGATTGCGTAGTATAAGAACCGCCCCAGATATCCTGTCCCGAAGTTATGCTCGTCGAATAGGATTTAGACGGGTCGTCGTCGTAAACACCGTATAAAGTGCGCGTAACCCCGTTCAGGTCCTCAAAAGTACCCGTAGTATACGAATAATATGTTGTAGCGGTAGTGACATATCTATCTCCGTAAATATTTTCTCCGTCCGTTACGGCCGAAACCTGAGAAGTCATCGCTCTTCCGTTAATAAGAGTGAATGTGGTCGTGGAAGTGGTGGTGTATTCATTCCCCCAAATATCAAAACCGTTGGTGGCGCTTTGCGTGTATGTTTTGGAAGGATCCGTATCCACTATGCCATGCACGGTTTTGCCGTTTATTTCCCGTGATACGTAAGAATAATAAGTAGTGGCTGTAGTGGTGTATTCCTCGCCGAATAAATTAGACCCTGTGGTGACAGCCTCTATACAAGAGGCGAAAGCGCGGTTATTTATGAAAATATACTCCGTAGTGGAGGTAGTCCTGTATGTAGCGCCCCAGACGTCCTGGCCTTTTGTGTACGTTCTTGTAAGAGCGGATTTCATTTCGCCGTAGATACCTTTGGAGCTTTCCGTAATATCTTTATAGTCATAAGTGGTGAACGACCTTGTATAATATTCCTCGCCGAAGAGATTGAAGCCCTTTGTGAACGCCGAGGTCCTGATCAGAAGAGCCCTGTTGTTTATCGACCTGTAAGTCATTATCGAAGTTGTTACGTACTCGGCTCCCCAAACATCTTTACCCTGAGTATAGCTGACACCTCTGGCAAATCTCAGCGTACCGTAAACCATCATGGTCATGCCGTTTTCGTTAACTTCTTTTAAATTTTTATTATTATAATAATACGTCTTGGCTGTGGTAGTATATGTCTCTCCGAAAAGATTTTGACCTACGGTAACAGCCTCGACTTTTCTGCTGAAAGCTCTGTTGTTTATAATCTGATAATAGGTTGTCGATTCCGTGGTATAACCGGAGCCCCATACATCCGAACCTCTTGTCTCGGATTCGGTAATTGCGTCTTCCAATGCTCCGTACACCTGCATGGTCATATTGTTCGCGGTTACAGTTTTAATCTCAGTATTATAGGTATAAGTGGTCTTTGACTGAGTCCTGTAGCTTTCGCCGAAGAGG
>CAZEGO010000020.1:10770-12463 GCA_964511955.1 uncultured Planctomycetia bacterium
GTGGTGGTGTAGCTTGCTCCCCAGATGTCTGTGCCGGTAGTGACGGATTCGGTCTCGGCGGATAAATATTCTCCGGCAACTTTTCCGGTTACTTCCCAGTCTTTGTTACCGTGATCCCAGTATACATCCTTGTACTGATACGTAGTTGTGGATGTAGTGAGATATGTCTCGCCGAATAAGTTCTGGCCTTCGGTGGTTGATATTACCTCGCTGGCCATTGCTCTGTTAAGTATAAAGGTATAGTTAGTGGTGGAGGTGGTGGTGTAGCTTGCTCCCCAGATGTCCAATCCGGTTGTTACCGATTCTGTCTGCGCCCATGTCAAGACTCCGGCGCACTCGAATATCCTTGTGCCTCTCCCGTCTACCTTAGCAGGTCCTATTCCCCATCCCGTTCCTTTGACACCGTTTCCTTCGCCCACCCAGTCAACGTCATTGTATTGGTAAGTTGTAGTGGAATTGGTGGTGTATTCCTCACCGAAGAGATTTTCGCCTACAGTAGTGGAGGTGACTGTTTCGGCAAGGGCTCTGTTCATTACTATCTTATAAGTGGTCTCGGATTCGGTTGTGTAAGTGGCTCCCCAGATATCATCACCCACAGTAGTTGAGGTAGTGGAGGCTCCGGTTAAAATACCGTAGTAGTTCAGTTGGTTACCGTTATCGTCTACATCGGCGGCTACTCTCTCCCAGTACCCTTCACGCTCGTTCTTCACTACATTATATTCATATATTGTCTCCGAATCGGTTACATAGCTTTCACCGAAAAGGTTAGAGCCTTCGGTGTGAGAAGCTACCTTCTTGGCAAGGGCTCTGTTGTTCACTATGATGTATTCGGTGGTGGAGACTGTGTTGTATGTAGCTCCCCATACGTCTGTGCCGTTAGTCCTGGATACGGTGGAGGCATCCAGCAATCTTCCGTATACCTGCATCGGACCTGAGGAATTCCTGTCGAGAGTCTCGAGAGAAGTATTATAGGTATAAGTGGTCTTTGACTGAGTCCTGTAGCTTTCGCCGAAGAGGTTGGAACCCCGTGTATAGGAGCGTACTTCCTTAGCAAAGGCGCGGTTGTTTATTATCTGATAGTTTGTTATGGAGAGAGTCCTATAGTCGGCTCCCCAGACGTCCGTTCCTTTTGTTTGGCTTATGCCCCAGGTGCCGTTTTGTAATAATCTTCCGTAGACTTTTTTGGTTTTGTCATTGGCTGTAACTTCGGTTAAGTTTTCGTCGTAGTTATAGCGTGTGTAGCTTGAGGTGGTGTAGCTTTCGCCGAAGAGGTTTTCGCCGGTTGTGACGGCTTTTACCACCGCGGAGAAGGCTCGGTTGTTTATTATCTGGTATTTTGTGGTGGAGGTTGTTGTGTATTCTGCTCCCCATACGTCCAGGCCTTCTGTCACGGACTTGGTTTCAGCGCCTGTTAAGACTCCGAAGACCATCCTGGTTTTGCCGTTGGCGATTACCTCTATACAGTCGTGGTTGTATTCATATGTAGTGGTGGATTTGGTCGTGTATGTTTCACCGAATAAGTTCTGGCCGTATGTTTCTGATTTTACCACACTCGCGAAGGCACGGTTGTTTATGAAGATGTATTCTGTAGTTGAGGTGGTGGTGTAGCTTGCTCCCCAGATGTCTGTGCCGGTAGTGACGGATTCGGTCTGAGCCCATGTTAAGACTCCGCCGTCTGAGTATCTATAGTTAG
>CAZEGO010000020.1:12563-15031 GCA_964511955.1 uncultured Planctomycetia bacterium
TGTATTCTGTAGTGGATTCGGTTGTGTATGAGGCTCCCCAGATGTCTGTGCCGGTTGTTACGGATTCGGTCTGAGCCCATGTTAAGACTCCGCCGTCTGAGTATCTATAGTTAGTAGTGGATGTGGTATTATATTCCTCACCGAAGAGATTCTCGCCTGCTGTATAAGAGGTAACGGTTGAGGCAAGGGCTCTGTTATGCTGGAATGTGTATTCCGTGTGAGAGGTAGTAGTGTATGTGGCTCCCCAGATGTCGTCGCCCACCGTCCATGAGTCCGTAGACGCTCCGGTTAAGTTTCCTACTATCACCATTGTGAACTGATCCGTTACTTCGGTAGGAGTATCGCTGTAGGTATATGTGGTTACAGAAGTAGTGATGTATTCCTCGCCGAAGAGGTTTTCGCCGGTTGTGTTGGAGGTAACTTTTGAGGCAAGGGCTCTGTTATTTATGATTATATAGTCTGTCTCCGAATGAGTGTTATATGTAGCTCCCCAGATGTCGTCGCCTGTGGTATCGGAAGTTGTATGAGTGCCGTCTGCTTTAAGCTGGCCATATACTCCTTCGGGGCTGTTTTCCTTTGAATAATAGGCGTATGTGGTCCTTGAATCGGTATGGTATTCTTCGCCGAAGAGATTCTCTCCGTCCGTATGGGAAGTAACTACGCTTGCGAGGGCACGGTTGTTTTCAATTATGTATTTAGTTGTGGATACTGTATGGTATGTGGCTCCCCAGACGTCTTTTCCTCTGGTCTCGGAAGTGGTGATAGTCCCGTCTGCCAAAAGTATGCCGTATACCATCTTTGTCATGCCGTTGGCGGTTACCTCTTTACAGCTTGTATCATAGGCATAAGTTGTGGTGGAGGTGGTTGTGTAGTCTTCCCCGAAGAGGTTTGTGCCTGAGGTTACCGAACTTACAGTATCGGCGAATAGTCTGTTGTTTATATTCCTGTATGTAGTGGTGGATGTTGTGTTATATGTGGCTCCCCAGATATCTTTTCCTTCGGTTGTGGAGGTAGTGGTCCCTCCTGTTAAGACGCCGTAGACCCATCTTGGTCCCTTGTCGTTAGCATCCACTTCTATGCAGTCGTGGTTGTATGTGTATTCCGTGTGAGAGGTGGTGGTATATAGCTCGCCGAAGAGGTTCTCACCGACTGTCTGGGAATCTACTGTTTCGGCGAAGGCGCGGTTGTTTATAAAGGTGTATTGTGTTGTGGATTCGGTGGTGTATTTCGCTCCCCAGATGTCTTCTCCTCTTGTTACGGATTCGGTTTCAGCGCCTGTTAAGACTCCGAAGACCATTCTGGTTCTGCCGTTGGCGGTTACCTCTATACAGTCGTGGTTGTATTCATATGTAGTGGTGGAGGTGGTGGTGTAGCTTTCGCCGAAGAGGTTCTCACCGACTGTGACTGATTTTACTTCGCTGGCAAAGGCTCGGTTGTTTATGAAGATGTATTCTGTAGTGGATTCGGTTGTGTATGAGGCTCCCCAGATGTCTGTGCCGGTCGTGACCGAAGTCGTCTGCGCTCCGGTAAGAGCGCCTGTATTAGAATAACTGTAATTAGTGGTGGATGTGGTGGTGTATGTCTCGCCGAAAAGATTCTCTCCTACAGTAGTGGAAGTTACGGTGCTGGCAAACGCCCTGTTGTTTATAATCTCGTAGCTTGTATGAGAATTGGTAGTGTATGTAGCTCCCCAGATGTCGTCGCCTACGGTGGTTGAATTGGTGGAAGCTCCTGTCAGGACTCCGTACACCTGCATCGTCATGCCGTTGGCGGTTACGGTTTCCAGGGTGTCGCTGTAGGTATAGGTTGTAACTGAGTTTGTTACGTAGCTTTCTCCGAAGAGGTTTTCACCGGTTGTCGTGGAGGTTACTTTTGAGGCAAGGGCTCGGTTATTTATAAAGATATATTCTGTCTCTGAATGGGTGTTGTATGTAGCTCCCCAGATGTCGTCGCCCGTGGTGTCCGATGTCGTATGAGCGTACTTGTACTGTCCGTAGACTCCCTCCGGACTTTCTCCTATATCGTAGTACTGGTACGTTGTTACCGAGTCCGTATGATAGTTTTCTCCGAAAAGATTCGAGCCGTCCGTTAAGGAAGTAACTCTGCTTGCCAGAGCACGATTGTTTATTATCACGTATTCGGTGGTGGAGACAGTATGATAGCTCGCTCCCCAGATATCCGTCCCGCGCGTATCGGAAGTCGTGGAGGCTCCGGTTAAACGGCCGTAAACGCTTCTTGTCATGCCGTTGGCTGTTACTTCGCTCAGGCTTGAGTTGTATTCATAGTTAGTGGTGGAGGTAGTGGTGTAGCTTTCGCCGAATATGTTTTCACCCACGGTTACGGATCTTACCTGTGAGGCAAAGGCTCTATTGTTTATCATTATATAATCCGTGGTTGAAGTGGTAGTATATGTGGCTCCCCAGATGTCCTCTCCTGTGGTTACGGAAGTGGTGGTGGCGCCGGTTAAG
>CAZEGO010000021.1:0-15002 GCA_964511955.1 uncultured Planctomycetia bacterium
AATCAAGGAGTTATAAAAAAATTATGCCTAAAGTCTATATTAAGACATTCGGCTGCCAGATGAATGATCATGATTCTGAGCGGGTGGGCGATCTTTTGTCTTCCTGCGGGTATTCTTTTGCGGAGACGCCTGATGAGGCGGATGTGCTTATATTTAATACTTGCAGTGTGAGGGAGAATGCCGAGGATAGGGTGTATGGTGTTGTCGGGTCTTTGAAAAGGATAAAAAAGAAAAATCCAGACGTTATATTCGGTATTATAGGGTGTATGGCCGAGGCCCATAGAGAGAGGGTTTTCGAAAAACTGCCGCATGTGAATTTTTTATGCGGACCGTCTAATCCGGATAAGATACCCGGGATAATCGATAAAGTAAAAGAAGGGAATAATCACATTTCAGCCATAGAAAAGAACAGGACGGATAGATTGCCTTGTTTTTCCAACGAGAGGAACGTTAAGACATGTTATGTAAAAATAACCGAGGGGTGCGATAATTTCTGTTCTTACTGTATAGTGCCTTATGTCAGGGGGAAAGAGCGGAGCAGAAGCTCCGAAGATATCTTATCCGAGGTAAAATATCTTATTGACAGAGGCGCCAAAAAGATAACTCTTCTCGGGCAGAACGTGAATTCTTACGGTAAGGGACTAAAAGAGAAAATAGATTTTCCCGGACTTTTGAGGAAAATAGATAAAATAGCTTACGGGAAAGCCGGGATAACCTTTGTTACCAGCCATCCCAAAGATGCCGGGATGGATTTATTCGAGTCCATGAACGAATGCGATTCCGTTTCAAAAGAACTTCACATGCCTCTTCAGTCAGGCTCGGATAAGATTTTAAAGAGGATGAACAGGGGCTATAGTCTGGTTAAATACGAAAGATTGGTATCTGATTTCAGGAAGACCGTAAAAGACGGAGATATAATATCCGACTTTATAGTAGGTTTTCCGGGTGAGACAGAAAAAGATTTCGAGGATACCCTTAATGCGGTAAAGGACATAAGATTCAATAGCGCTTATATATTCAAATATTCACCCAGGCCTTTCACCAAAGCCAGCGAGTACAAAGATGATGTTCCGCAGAAAGAAAAAGAGAGAAGGCATAAAATCCTTATGGAGACACAGAGAGAGATTTCTAAAAACTTATAGGTTATGGTATATTTCTTAATAGGCCCCACCGCGTCAGGCAAGACAAAAATCTCGATAAATCTCGCTAAGAAGCTTGATGCTGAGATAATATCGTGTGACTCAATGTGTTTTTATAAGCACATGGATATTCTGACCTCAAAGCCCGCGGAGAAAGAGCGAAACGCCATAAAGCACCATCTTATAGATATTATTCCCCCGGCAAAACCCTTTAATGTGGCTCAATACAGGGAATTGGCCCTGGCTGCGATAGAGGATATTTTAAGCCGCGACAAGACGCCGCTTTTTGTGGGCGGGAGCGGACTTTACGTTAAAGCCGTGGTGGACGGGTTATTCCCCTCGGCCGCAAAAGACGAAAAATTCAGGAAGAGACAGGCTGAGCTGGCGGAAAGATACGGGCTAAAGTATCTTCATAAAAAACTCATGAAGATAGACCCGAAATCCGCCGACGAGATACACCCGAATAATGTCAGGCGCGTGATACGGGCGCTCGAGATTTACCATACGGAAAAAAAGACCCCCTCACAGCTTAAAAAACTCAATAACCCCTTGAAGCATAATAGCTTCATGTGGGGCGTGGCTATCGACAGGGAAAGTTTATACGAGAGGATAAATTCCAGGGTCGAGGAGATGTTCGACGACGGTGTAGTGGACGAGGTAAGGCATCTCTTAAAGATGAGGCTGAGTGTTACAGCCAAAAACGCCCTGGGATACAATGAGGTCTTAAGCTATTTAAAAGGTAATGTTTCGCTGAAAGAAGCGAAAGAGCTTTTGAAGAAGAACACGCGTAATTTAGCGAAGAGACAGATGACGTGGTTCAGGGCGGATAAAAGGATACAATGGAAAAAGCGATTTTAGTGACCGTGGATTTAAAAAACGAAAAGAGCTGGCCGGTCAAAGACAGGGCGGTTGAGCTTAAGGATCTCGCGCGCTCAAGCGGCGCGTCCGTGGAGGACGAGATAATATGTAAAAGAGACAGGGCTACTCCGGACCTTTTCATAGGTAAGGGCAAGTTCGGGGAATTAACGCTTACAGCCAAGTCAAAAAAGGCCAGGGTCGTGATTTTCAATAACGACCTTACTCCGACCCAGCTCAGGAACCTTACAAAGGGCCTGAAGGGCGTGAAAATAATAGACCGCACACAGCTTATACTGGATATCTTCGCGCGTCGGGCCAGGAGCATGGAGGGTAAGCTGCAGGTGGAGCTGGCCCAGCTGGAATATATCCTGCCCAGGCTTGTGGGGGAAGGTATTAAGCTTTCGAGGCTCGGAGGAGGCATAGGCACAAGGGGACCGGGAGAAAAAATGCTCGAGATAGACAGGCGTAAAATAAGGAACAGAATCAGCCGCCTGAAAGTCGAGCTCAAAGACATGGAGATACGAAGGCACGCGCTCAGACGGAGACGCAAAGACGCCATGCTGCCCGTCATATCCATAGTGGGATATACCAATGCCGGTAAGACCACACTTCTGAATAAACTGACGGATTCCGGAAAGGTAGCCGCTGACAAACTCTTCAGTACGCTTGATCCCGTGACGAGAGGGTATGTATTACCCAATAATCTCAAGGTGCTTTTCAGCGATACTGTAGGTTTTTTGTATAACCTGCCGCACCATCTCGTGGAGGCGTTCAAGGCCACGCTGGAAGAGGTCAAGGAAGCGGATATACTCATTCACGTACTGGACGTATCCGACCCCAGACTGCATGAATTGGACCAGGCGGTATATACGGTATTAAAAGAGCTTGATGCCGATAACAAAACAGTGATAAACGTCCTCAACAAGACCGACCTGGTGGACAACCCGACTTACCCGCGGCGCGTTAAAAGAGAATTCAAAAACGCCGTAATGGTATCCGCGCTGAAAGGCACCGGCATAGATGATTTGATAAAAAAGATATCGGAGATGCTTTCAGATCTAGTGACCGAGATAAAGATCGAAATCCCCAATAACAGAATGGACATCGTAAATACTATTTACAAACACGGGAAAATAAAAAAACGCGAAGACCGATTCGATTCCGTTTACATAGAGGCTACAGTCCCGAAGCACCTGAAAATTTCACTATAAAAAAGCAGGATTTTATACCATTTTTTTCTTGACAAATAGCACTCTAAGTGTTAGAGTGCTAATTCACGCGGGCAAAATAAGTACACAATCCTGCCTGGTCACCGCGCATACTTTGACATCAATACGTATACGGAGTGACCCGGCCGGATTGTGCCAGTGAGGTTTTATGAAACATATTGATGTTAATGATAGACGCCAGAAGGTTTTAGGAGCTATTGTAGAGTCCTATATTGAGAGCGCTGTACCTGTCGGTTCCCGTATGGTCGCGCAGAGGTTCAGGCGAACGGTGAGTCCCGCCACTATACGTAACGTCATGGCAGATCTCGAAGACATGGGCCTTATAACTCATCCTCATACATCAGCCGGAAGAGTACCTACGGACAAAGGATATAGGTTTTACGTGGACTCTCTGCTCGAACCAAAGAGGCTTACCAGGGAGGAAGAAACAGTCATATCAAAACTCATCAGCAAAAAATGCGAGGACTTCGAGTCTTTGATGTACAACGTTTCAAAAGCCATAAATATGATCACGAACGTGGCGGGCGTCGTGCTTACGCCCAGGCTTAAGAGAAGCATATTTAAACGTATAGAATTCATACCCATAGATTCTAACCGTCTTGTGGCCGTCCTTATAACTAAATCCGGCATTGTGAAAAACGCTATATTGGAGATGGATGAAATCGCCACCAAAGCGGAGCTCTTCAAGATGGCCGAGTTCCTTAACGATGAGCTTGAGGATATGTTTCTCAGCGACATAAAGAGCCATTTGACGCGCAAGTTACTGGAACACAGAGATTCTTTTTATACTTTTCTTAAGAGATCAATAAACCTTCTTTCTTCACCGGCGTTTTTAAGGATAGACGAAAGGGTGTATTTCGAAGGTGCGAGCAGTCTTATGGCGTGTCCCGAATTTAAGGATATATCCAAAGTGAGACTTTTCTTCAGGATAGTGGAGGAAAAGAAGGATATTCTGCGGTTGTTAGACGGCGATATGGAGAAGGAAGGCGTCAAGATACACATAGGCAAAGAAAACATGTGCAGAGACATACAGGAATGCACGGTCATAACCTCTAATTATAAAATAAAGGGGAGGACGGTAGGCGCGTTAGGAGCTATCGGCCCCACAAGGATGGAATACGGCAAGGTAATATCGGCCGTGGGCTATATGTCCGCGACATTAGGGAGGCTTCTGGAAGATCTTGGATAAACATACTCATGACACAAAAGAAGTAAAGAAAAAAAACACTCTTATATCAGCCGAGGAATATAATTCTCTCAGGGAAAAGGCGTCGAAGTCGGACGACTATTTCGAGCGGCTCGTACGGTTACAGGCGGATTTTGATAACTATAAGAAGCGCCTCGAGAAAGAAAAAACCGAGTTTATAAAATACGCCAACGAGGAAATCATCCTGGATGTCCTGAGGCTTCTGGATGATTTCGAAAGGGCCGTCGAGGCCGGTAAAGCCAAGCAGGATTTCGACGTCCTTTATACAGGCATAGAGATGATATATAAAGACCTCAAGGGATTCCTTAAGTAGTAGGGCGTCCGGGAGATTGAGGCGAAGGGCAAGCCTTTTGACCCTCACGAGCACGACGCCATGATGCAGGAAGAGACCGACGAACACCCCGAGGACCACGTGATAGAGGAATACCAGAAAGGCTATAAACTTAACGGAAGGATAATAAGGCATAGTAAAGTTAAGGTAGCAAAATCCAGGGATAAGGGACAAGAGACAAGGGATAAAAAAGATAGTTAATTGTAGTCGATGGTTTTTTGGCTTTTACTATGAGTTATGAACCATGAACTATGAGCTAAAACAAGGAGGTTGATTATGGCTAAAGTAATAGGTATTGATTTGGGTACTTCTAATTCGGCGGCGGCGGTTATGGAAGGCGGAAGACCGTCTATAATTCCGAGCGCGGAAGGCGCGGGCGTGGCCAGCGGCAAGGCGTTCCCGTCATGGGTAGCTTTCACCAAAGACGGCCAGAGGCTGGTCGGTGAGCCGGCAAAGAGACAGGCTGCGGTAAACGCCGAAGGTACGGTGCATGCGGCCAAGAGAAAGATGGGCACCGACCATAAGTTTAAGATTCAAGACAAAGAGTATACCGCCCAGCAGATCTCGGCTTTTATTTTGCAGAAGATAAAGACCGACTCGGAGGCGTATTTAGGAGACAAGGTGGAGGAGGCGGTTATAACGTGCCCGGCTTATTTCGATGATAACCAGCGTCAGGCCACAAAGGATGCGGGGGAGATAGCGGGCCTTAAGGTAATGAGGATTATAAACGAGCCTACCGCGGCGTGCCTGGCTTACGGACTGGATAAAGTAGGTAAGGAGCTCAAGATAATGGTCTTTGACTTCGGAGGCGGTACTCTCGACGTCACCATAATGGACATGTGGTATGACAAAGAGCATAACGCCAGCGGGTTCGAGGTAAAAGCCACAAGCGGCGATACGAATCTCGGCGGTACGGATATGGATAACGTCCTTATAGATTACGTCGCGGAGCAGTTTAAAAAAGAAAGCGGCATAGATCTTAAAAACGACAAGATGGCCATGCAGAGGCTCAGAGAGGCATGCGAAAAAGCGAAAGTGGAGCTGTCAAGCACCGTGACAACAGACATAAATCTTCCCTTTATAACAGCGGACGCCGGCGGGCCGAAACATCTTACCATGTCGGTAAACAGGGCGAAGCTGGAAGAGCTGGTGTCTCCGATAGTGGACAGGTGTAAGGAGCCCGTGGACCAGGCGCTGAAAGACGCTGAAATGAGCGCGGGGGATATAGACAAAATAATAATGGTAGGCGGACCGACCAGAATGCCTATAGTCCAGAAATTCCTCGAGGACCAGGTGGGTAAGAAAATAGAAAGAGGGATCGATCCCATGGAATGCGTAGCTCTCGGGGCAGCGACACAGGCAGCCATCATAAAAGGCGACGCCAAGGAAGTATTGCTCCTGGACGTTACACCCCTTTCTCTCGGTATAGAAACCCTCGGAGGTGTTTTCACAAAACTCATAGAGAGGAACACCACTATCCCCACGAAAAAGAGCCAGGTCTTTTCCACCGCGGCCGATAACCAGACAGCAGTCACGGTAAGGGTATTGCAGGGAGAGAGGCAGATGGCGAACGACAACACCGAACTCGGAAGGTTTGACCTGATTGGCATACCGCCGGCACCTCGCGGCATACCTCAGATAGAGGTTAGTTTTGATATAGACAGGGACGGTATAGTGCACGTGTCCGCCAAAGACAAAGGCACCGGCAAAGAACAAAGCATGCGCATAACCGCTCCCAAGAAACTCTCGAAAGAAGATATAGACAAGATGGTGAAAGAGGCCGAGGAATACGAAGAGCAGGATAAGAAAAAGAAAGAAGAAGTAGAGGTCAAGAACCAGGCGGATACGCTTGTCTATTCCGTCGAAAAATCCCTTAAAGATTACGGGGACAAGGTCAACCAGGAGGAAAAGACGAACATAGAGAAAAAACTGAATGACCTGAAAGAAACGATAAAAGGCACCGATACGGAAAAAATGAAAAAAGAGATGGAAGAGCTTTCCAAGGCCTCACATAAACTGGCCGAGGAAGTATATAAAGCCGCCCAGGAAAAGGCACAGAAGGAACAGGGAGCCCAGGGCGGCCCGCAGGCAGACGCGTCTCAATCTCAAAAAGGGAAGTCCACCGAAGATGGATCCGCCTCCGGCGGGAAAGACGGCGGGGACGACGTGATAGATGCGGAATTTAAGGAAAAATAATTAGCCACAAGGGACACGGAACAAGGGATAAGGATTAATAAAAAATAAAAGATGACTACAAAAAGAGACTACTACGAAATACTTGGAATAGAAAAAGGTTCCGGAACCGACGCGGTAAAGAGGGCTTACAGGTCTCTCGCGCTTAAACATCATCCTGACAGGGTGCCGGCCGAGAAGAAGAAAGAGGCCGAGGATAAGTTCAAGGAGATATCGGAGGCTTACGCCGTACTCTCGGATCCTCAGAAGAAAAGCCAGTATGACCAGTTCGGCCACGCGGGTATAGACTCTCAGTACAGTGCCGAAGACATATTCCGGGGCGCTGATTTCAGCAGTATATTCGAGAATATGGGATTCGGCGGCGGAGGAGGAGGGATCTTCGAGGATATATTCGAGAATCTCGGTATATTCGGCGGCGGGCGTTCTTCAGCCGGGCGCAGCACTCCCAGGCGCGGCAGACATCTGGAATTCGAGCTGAGCGTTTCTTTCGAAGATGCCGCGTTCGGTACGACCAAGGCTATAAACGTACCGAGAGCCGAAACATGCGATACCTGTAAAGGGGAAGGGGCCAAGCCCGGGACTAAGAAGACTACCTGTCCCACGTGCGGCGGAAGAGGACAGATTCAGCAGTCCACAGGGTTTTTCAGTATACGCCAGACGTGCCCTAAATGCCGCGGGGAAGGCAAAATCATAAAAAACCCCTGCGCAAAATGCGGGGGAGCGGGTATATACAGAGCAACTAAAAAAATCGAAGTTACCATCCCGGCCGGGGTGGATACAGGCTCGCGCCTGAGGATGCAGAACGAGGGTGAAGCGGGCTTGAGAGGCGGCCCCAGAGGCGACCTCTACATCTATATTCACGTAAAAGACCACTCTGTTTTCGAGAGGCACGGTTATGATATCATATGCGATATGCCTGTCAGTTTTACGAAAGCGGCTCTGGGCGGAGAGATAGAAGTGCCGACGCTTAACGGGAACGTGGTAATGAAAATACCCGAAGGCACCCAGAGCGGAAAAGTCTTCCGTCTTTCGGGAAAAGGAATAAAAAGATTAAGGGGCCACGGTAACGGCGACGAGCTTATAAGGGTATCCATAGAGACTCCGACGAGACTCAATTCCGAGCAAAAAAGACTGCTGAAGGAATTCGAAAAATCCTGTAACGAAAAGTCGCATCCGATTTATCGGGAGTTTATCGATAAAGTTGGAAAAATATTCAGGAAATAGGTTAAGGTTCGGGTCGAGGTTGAGGAAAAACTTAATCTTAACCTGAACCTTAACCTGTAAAATAAGGAATAAAACATGCCTACCTACGAATACAAATGCAAAAAATGCGGTAAAGTTTTTGACGTGTTTCAGAATATGACGGACAAGCCTCTGACCAGATGCCCGGATAAAAAATGCAGGGGCAGAGTGGAAAGGCTTATAAGCGCGGGAGCCGGTTTTATATTTAAGGGCCCGGGGTTTTACGCCACCGACTACAGGAGCGCGGATTATAAGAAAAAAGAAAAAGAGGACAAGCCTTCTTCTCCTCCCCCGTGCTCATCCTGCGATAAAAAAGGAGGCAGTTGTCCGAGCGCTGAGTAGTTTTCTCATATACTGGCTGCCTTTATATTTATACGCCGGTGTGATTTTCTACGTCTCCGGCAAGTCCAAACCTTTGCCCGAGGTGGCTATACCTTTTTTTGACAAATTCATGCATTTTGCCGAATTCGCGCTTTTCGGTTTCCTGGCCTCAAGGGCTTTCAGGAGTTCCCGTAATAAAAAATTAACCGACAATTTCTTATCGCTGGCGATAATAGTATCCGTTCTGTACGGGCTTTCGGATGAGATACATCAGATTTTCGTGCCCAACAGATTATTCAGCATAGCTGATTTAACCGCCGACATTATAGGCGGAACGTTAGGAGCTTTTATTTATGGCAAATATAGCGCCGTTAAAGGGAGTACTTTATAATACCGAAAAGATCAATGACGTCTCTAAAGTAGTGGCCCCTCCTTATGACGTGATATCCCCCGCGGAACAGGAGGGACTGTATAATTCAGACCCTCATAATATAATCCGTATCCTTTTAGGTAAAGACATGGACGGGGATAACGATAAAGAGAATAAATACGCCAGGGCCGCCAAAGACATCAAAAAGTGGCAGGAAGAAGAAGTACTGAAAAGAGACGCCGAATCCTGTATATATCCCTACATGCAGGAATTCGAGGTGGACGGGAAAAAGAAAAGGCGCATGGGTTTCCTGGCGCTTTTGAAACTGGAGGATTTCGGCTCGCAGGACTCAAGTGTATACCCTCATGAGGACACCCTGGACGGGCCCAAAAAAGACCGCACCAGCCTTATAAGCTCCATAGAGGCAAATTTAGGGCCTGTATTCGCCCTCTTCGCTGATGAAAAAAAAGAAATAGACGACCTTCTTTTTAAACACGCCGGAAACAAACCCCTGATAGACATAATGGACTCAAAAGGCATAATAAATAAACTATGGAGGATCTCCGATAAAGACTCCATAGAAAAAATAGTCTCCATGATGAGGAGCCGGAAGATATTCATAGCCGACGGACATCACAGATATGAGGTGGCTCTCGCTTTCAGCAAGACAAAGTCAGATCCCAAATACGGCTATATACTTACGTATTTTACTGACATTTACGGTGAGGGAGTAGTGGTTTTGCCTACTTACAGGGTGCTTAAAGGGATTGATGAGAAGCTATACTCCCGGCTTATGGACAGGGTAGGTAATGATTTTTCGGTAAAGGAGTTTTCCTCTGCGGAAGAGATGAAGGCCTTTATGTCGAGCGCTTCGGATAAAGAAAAGCGTTTCGCGCTTCATTTCAGGGGCAGATTCACGGGCCTGGCCGTTAACGGTAAGGAAGGGTTGAACGTTACGGTTCTCCACGATATGATAATAAGGCCCTTACAGGCCGAGGCCGGAGACAAAATTTCCATAGATTTTATCAAAGATTTGGAGTATGCTATAAATATGGCGGACAGTGACGATACGGCCATGGCCGTGATATTGAACGCCACAAAAGTGACCGAGATAAGAGATACCGCGTTTTCCGGCAAAAGGATGCCCCAGAAAACCACGTATTTCTATCCAAAAGTGACTACAGGTCTGGTGATAAACATATTCTAAAGCAACAAACAAACCAACAACCATGTCCCACACCCGGTGTGGGACATGGTTGGAATAAACACTATGAAATTCAGGGGTTTCTATGCCCATATTCGGTAAACCTAAATATACTATAGTGAAAGTCTCAAAGCGCAAGGGTGTGCCCGACGGTACCTGGATCAAGTGCGACCGTTGCGGGGAAATGATTTATAAGAAGACCGTGGATGATAATTTTAAGGTATGCCCAAAGTGTGACTATCATTTTGTTATAGGCGCTTACGAGCGTATAGAGATGTTCACGGATGAGGACACTTTTAAGGAATTCGATAAAGGTATGAGGCCCAGCGACATATTGAACTTCAAGGGGCCGAAGACTTACGTCGAGAAGATAGAAAAAGACACTATAGCTACCGGCATGAAAGAAGCGGCGGTGATAGGCGAGACGCGGGTGAACGGTAAAAAGATAGGCCTGGCTGTTACAGACTCCCGTTTTATAATGGGGTCGATGGGGCATGTGGTAGGTGAAAAGATAACCAGGATAATCGAATACTCCACCGAAAACAAAATACCGGTAGTTATCATCTCGGGTTCGGGCGGAGGGGCCAGGATGTATGAGGGCATGGTATCTCTCATGCAAATGGCCAAGACCTCAGCGGCTCTCGCGAGGCACAATAAAGCCGGACTTTTATTTATATCGGTTCTTACCAATCCCACTATGGCGGGTGTATTCGCGAGTTTCGCGTCGCTGGGGGATGTGATCATAGCGGAGCCCAGGGCCCTGATAGGGTTTACCGGGCCCAGAGTAATAGAGCAGACCATAAGACAGAAACTGCCCGAAGGTTTTCAGCGTTCCGAGTTCCTTTTGAAACACGGACTTATAGATAAGGTAGTCCACAGGAAAAACCTGAAAGACACAACAGCGCAGATTATAGAATATGCATCGTAAGAGTTTTTGTGATATTTGTCAGTGCGAGGAGTGTTTGCCTGCCGGCAGGGTAGGCTTTGTTCGCAACGACAATGCATTAATAGCTTAATCCGAATTTTAATATTAAGAAAATCTTTTTATGGCACAGGTAAGTCTCAGGAATGTTTCCAAGGTCTTTAAAGGCAATGTAGAGGCCGTTAAGGATGTTACTCTCGGCATAGAAAGCAAAGAGTTTCTGGTGCTCGTAGGCCCTTCGGGCTGCGGCAAATCCACTACTTTAAGGATGATAGCCGGCCTGGAACAGGCAACCAGGGGCGACATATGGATAGGCGACAAAATCGTTAACGATGTCCCGGCCAAAGACAGGGATATCGCTATGGTCTTTCAAAATTACGCTCTTTACCCTCATATGACGGTTTACGAAAACATGTCATTCGCGCTCCGCCTCAGAAAATACCCCAAATCCGAAATAGACTCGCGCGTGAAAGATACGGCGGAGATATTGGGCATATCCGGGCTTCTCAGCAGGCGCCCCAGGGAACTTTCCGGCGGGCAGCGCCAGCGAGTGGCTGTGGGGAGGGCGATAGTGAGAAAGCCCGTAGTGTTTTTGTTTGACGAGCCGCTGAGTAATCTGGACGCTAAAATGCGCGTTCAGATGAGGGCCGAACTTAATAAACTCCATATAAGGCTTCAGGCTACTATGCTTTACGTTACTCATGATCAGACAGAGGCTATGACCATGGGGAACCGTATAGTGGTGATGAAGGACGGGGTCATACAACAGGTAGCAGATCCTTTAACGCTTTACGATAAACCGGTCAATAAATTCGTGGCGGGTTTCATAGGTTCCCCGCCCATGAATTTCATGGACGGTAAGATAGTAAAAGACGAAAAAGGGTTTTATTTTACCGACGGAAGCATAAAGACCGGGGTGGTGGACGACATGTACGACGCAATAGCCTCTTACGAAGGCAGAGACGTCGTATTCGGGATCAGGCCCGAGGATATACACGATAAGCTGTTCGCGTCGGAATCTTCGTCCGACTATACCGTCAAAGCCGTGGTGGAAATAGTCGAGCCTATGGGGGCCGAGGTTTTTCTGTACATAAGCGCGGGCAAAGGCTCTCTGATAGCGAGAGTGGAAGGGCATAACAAGCCGGACGTGGGACAAGACCTGGAAATGGTTTTTGACATGGCTAAGGCCCATTTCTTTAAAAAGGAAGACGAAACGGTAATAATTTAAAATGAGCTCTCATGGACTCAGAGCAGAAAAAGAAAATACGGATTACCGGTTTCTGCGGAATAAGTTTTCTGGTGATATCCTACCTTGTTTTTCGTACTCCCCTATCCAAGTCCCCTAATATATTCCTTTATAATTTAATAATATTGATCGCTTTTCATAACCTGGGATTTTACAGAGGGTTGTTTTTTACGGCGGTTTCTGTTTTTCTTACCCTGCTGATATCTTTCTCGTCCGGATTTTACTATGCGTGGAACATCCCTTTCTTCTTCCTCACCTTTTTCTTGGTCAACGAACGTCTTAAGAGATACGATTATTACACGAAGATAATAGATACCCGGATCGGGGAAATTACCGAGAAGATAAACGTCCGTAAAGACGAATACCTGAAACACGGGAGGGAAGCGCTCACTCTGGAGAGGAAAGAACAGAAATACGAGCTGTTGAAGGACATCACTTCGGTTTTGAGTTCCTCATTATTCGTAGATGACGTATCCGAACACATACTCGAGAGTACCAGGAAGGTCATAGGAAAGGCCGAGTCTCTGCTTTTGTTTCTTGTGGATACCGATAAACAGGAGCTTCATCTTATATCGTCCAGGACCGAGATAAACGGGAACAAGATAAAAACAAAAAAAGGCGATATTATCGACGAATCGGTTTTTAAGCAACGACAGTGCATGTTGGTGGAGGATATCAGGAAAGATTTCAGGTTCAGCCGGGATAAGATGAAAGATTATTACAGGTCGTTTCGCTCGCTCATAGCAGCCCCTCTCATAATACAGAAAAAGGTCATAGGGATATTGCGCATGGAACACTCAAAGCCCTATACTTTTACTTCCGAGGATTTAAGATTGCTGGACATATTGTGCGATCTCGGAGCGGTAAGCCTTCAAAACTCCAAACTCTACAGGCAGACACTCGATCTGGCGATTACCGACGGACTTACCGATCTATACCTTCGCAGGTACTTCATGGATAGGCTCAGGGAGGAACTTTTGAGATCCCTCAGGCACGACATAGACTGCTCTCTTTTAATGATAGATATAGATTATTTTAAGAAATATAACGATAAATACGGACATACGGCAGGCGATATAGTGTTGAAGACCATATCTCACCTCTTAAAAAACTTTTCTGACGAGGCCGTAGTCGCCCGGTACGGCGGAGAAGAATTTTCTATGTTACTTCCCGAGACGCCCAAAAAGAAAGCCCGGAAAATAGCCGAGGATATAAGAAAAGCCGTCAAAAAGAAAGTGATAGAGCTCAGGAGGGTAAAGACCGGCGTGACCGTTTCCATAGGACTGGCTTCTTTTCTTGAGGATTCGAAAGTAGCGGACGAACTGATCCACAAGGCCGACGAAAACCTGTACAAGGCAAAAAGAACGGGAAAGGATAAGGTAGTAGCCTGAGAATATGGAATATCCGATATTTTACGCCATAGCTGTTTTGATATTGATAATGAATTACAGGATAAAACCTGTACGGGGAGTTATGATATCGCTCGCGCTCAGCGTTTTTCTGGTGGTTAAATATTTCAAGGTCCATCCTTACGATACGTCCGTCTATGTTTTTTTCCTGATGTCCTTACCTTTCATAACCAGGGACTTTAAAAATAAATTCGATATCCATAAAGAAAAGATGAGAGAGAAGTTCTCATCCAAAAAAGAAGAACATGAGGAGCTTTTGCGGCAGGACAGGATACAGGTGGAAGGCAACGCCGAAAGAGAAAAAAAGCTTCAACAGCTTCTTTCGCTCTATGAGATATCGAAAGACATGTCGACGTGTCTTTTTCTCGATGATATATTGGATATCTTTTCCGCTACGCTGAAAAAATCCTTCAGGTTTAAATCGGTGAGGTTCGTAATGCTGAGAGATTCCAGATATATAGATTCGGTACATCAGATAGAATTTGGTCAGAAGACCGTCAAAAGCGCTCTTAACGAGTTGGACGTGGAGCTCCTTAATGTCGCGCTGGAAATAAAAAGGATGATCTATGTTTTTCCCCAGGATACGTCCAGTTTTTCGAGAAGGCTGACGATGGTAAAAGACTTTGATTCCCTTGTGTCTATACCTATTTTTTCGGAAGGCAGTATATCGGCCGTTCTTTATGTCGAGAACCTGCCGAGGGCACAGTTCGATAATTTCGTGATATTGGCCACGCAGTTCGCCATACAATTCCAGAAGATTATGCTGTATAAAAAAGTACAGGATATGTCCATAACGGATTCTCTCACCGACATCAGCACAAGAAGGTATTTTTTGGAAAAGTTCTCGGAGGAAATAAAACGCTCGATGCGCCATAAAGCGCCTCTTTCGTTCCTTATGCTGGATATAGACCATTTTAAGGAAAAGAACGATAAATTCGGCCATCTGGTCGGGGACGTTATATTGAAAAAAGTAGCTACGATACTTAAGGAAAACCTCCGTGAGATAGATATAATAGGGCGTTACGGAGGCGAGGAATTGGCGATAGTACTTTCCGGCATAGACAAAGAAGGTGCTTTCCAGGTAGCCGAGCGTATCCGCGAAAACATAGAGGGGACGGTATTCGAAGCTTATGATGAGGTGGTTTCGGTCACGGTAAGTATAGGAGTAAGCGTGTTCCCGGATGACGGTGTGGATATGGATTCGCTCATAGAGTATGCCGACAAGTCACTATACAAAGCCAAAGAAAGCGGAAGAAACAAAGTCTGCTAACGCTGGGGGACGTGTACCGAAGGGACACACCTGGTAAATAAATACAAAATAGATTATTTAC